>NZ_JAUSPP010000017.1:0-102838 GCF_030656585.1 Rhodonellum sp. | reverse complement strand
ATATTTTTAAATGGTTATTTTGTTTTTTTTATATCAGCGACCATCCGCCAAATCTGCGAGATAAGTATGCTATAAAGATGGAAAGCAGAAGACACTGAATGAGCAGATTAAAAAGTTTTTTTTTAAATCAATTTTTTTTTTATCAGCGACCATCTGCCAAATCTGCGTCATCAGCGTGCTATAAAGATGGGACGCGGATCGAGCAGATTAAAAAGGATATTTTTAAATCGTTTTTTTTGTTTTTTTTTATCTGCGACCATCCGCCAAATCTGCGTCATCAGCGTTCAATCATCATCTGCGTCTATTATTTTGTTTCGACCACACATAAAGCCGTAGCGTATTCCTTGGCATGCGAAATGCTGAGTGAAAAATTAAAGGCCTCTGATCTAAAAAGTTCATGATGAATGATCACTTCAAATTGCTGGGGATCCGGTTTGTAAATTTCAACTTCCTGCAGGCTGACATTCAGCTGAGTACTGATGGATTTAACGACGGCCTCTTTGGCACACCAAATTCCTGTAAGCGTTTCCCAAGGTTTATTTTTTGTGTTGGCATATTCCAATTCTGAATCAAAAAAAATCTTTGTCAACAGATTGGGTTTTTGCTCCCAAATTCTCCTGATCCTAGCGACGGATTCAATATCGGTCCCCACCCCAAGAATCATACTTTGATCATATTCACTTTTTCTTTGAAACGATGAAACACGACCTGCTCATCCCCTATATTCTTATCCAGAGTCATTCCTGCCATGATATTATTTCTGTTTCCGATCCTAATTCCCGGTATGGTTGCCGAATTAATGCCAAATAGATTCTCATCCCCAACATGCGTAAAGCCGGAAAAACAGACGTTTGGACTTAAAAAATTATACCTTCCAATTTTGCTGTCATGTCCTAAGCTTACTCTGCTATTTACCAAGCTGAAATCCCCCACGTAGGCATTAGGCCCAAGATTTACATTTGGGGCAATGACGACACCCTGACCAAATTTGGCAGACGATGAGATACTCGCCGTGGGATGGATATAAGTGAAAAACTTGGCCCCTCTCTCGAGAAAAAGCTCAACAATACTCTTCCTGTAATCCAGATTTGAGATGCCAATGATATAATGCACATCGGTAACTACTTCATGTTCCGAGATCGATCCCAGGTAGGAAAAGGTAAGTTCATAATGAAGGTAATTGTTGAAGTCGTCATCCAAATACCCTAAGATTTCCACCTCAGATGCATTGGAATTCAGCGCGTTGGAATATTTTAGATAATCCGTAATTTCAGCAGCATGTCCACCTGCACCAATGATGATTATTTTCATATCCAAAGAAATAAAGGAATTCCCAATGAAACCTTAAAATGAGTCAAAGAGTAAATAAAGTGGATTTGTGTGCAATTACCGAAAAGGCATGTGATCGGGAAAACAAGACGCATTCTCATTGTAAAGACAAAAAGGAATACAGTAAAAAATATGGGCTGAAAACTCATCAACAAAGCCTATTGCTTCAGTGCGCCAATAGAATTCCTTCGTTAAGGAAAATAGAAAGGTCAATTGTGCGAGTGTTGCCAGAAGATGCCTGTCCGCGTTCGCATTACCACCGTTGAAAGGACACTTCATGAAGATTTGGTGGATTTCAATAGGGTTGTGCAAGACATCAAAAAAATCGTTTGACAAGATGGATTCCTAGTCCCCAGTGATTATTCTTTGGGTAAGTTCACATTCTCCTTATTTCGATAAAACACAACTTCGTTGTCTCCTATATCCTTATCAAGAGTCATTCCTGCCATCACCTTGTTGTTATTTCCAATAGAAATTTCCGGAATCGTGGCGGAATTAATCCCAAACAAATTCTCATCGCCAACATGCGTAAAGGGGGAAAAACATACATTGGGGCTTAAAAAATTAAACTTTCCCATTGTACTGTCATGGCCTAATATAGCTCTGCTGTTGACCAAGCTATAATCACCCACATAGACCTTGGGACCTAAAATGACATTCGGGGCTATCACCACACCCTCCCCTATTCTGGCAGAGGAAGAGATGCTTGCCGTGGGATGGATATAAGAGGAAAAATTGGCGCCTTTTTCCAAAAAGAGCTCTACGAACTTTTTCCTATAGATAAGATTTGCAATGCCAATGATATAATGGGCTTCAGGGACTACTTGATGCTCACAAATACTTCCCAAATAAGGGAAAGGAAAGCCATAATGGACGTAATTGCTGAAGTCATCATCCAAGTAACCCAATATTTTTATTTGAAATTCAGCGGAATTTTGAGTGTTGGAATACTTGATGTAATCGGAAACTTCAGCAGCATGACCGCCTGCCCCGATGATAATAATCTGCATACCTACAAAGAAGTGATCGAAAAATTAGATAAAATTAAAATTGGTGCAAAGAGTAAATGAAAAGTGGCTTATCTGGCCAAATAGCCCCCATCAACAATCAGGTTGGTTCCTGTCACCCACCTGGAGGCTTCCGACAACAAAAATACGCTGGCATTGCCTACATCTGCAGCGCTTCCCAGCCCAAGTGGGTGTTGTTTCAATACCTCTCGCATGGCTTCTTCCTCTTTTCTGTAATGGGAACCCAGCGATAGCGGGGTATCCACCACCGCAGGTGAAACGGCATTGAAACGAATTCTTTTTTCGGCATATTCCAGGGCCAGGCTTTTGACCAAGGCCACCAATGCTGCTTTGGTCATCGCATAAAGGGACTTCCCCTTCTCACCTGCCTCACTCATCACCGAAGAGATCAGCACCACACTCATGCCCTCCGGGGACTTGATGCCTGGCTTGGTGATTAATTGGATCAATTGCACTGCTGAGAATACATTCAACTGAAAACAATCCAGCATCTGTTGGCTTTTCATAACTTTCAGTGGAATGGTTGGTGAAATCCCTGCCGCATGGACGAAACCTTGAATGGGTGCATGAGCTTTCAAAAAAGCTGTTAATTCTTCCTGCCATCCGCCTACCTGCTGCAAGTCAACCGAAAAATAAGCATGCCCAAGCCCATTGGCACAAAGCTGAACCGTTTCCTCCAAGCGTTCCACATTTCTACCCATCAGCAATACCTTCGCCCCCTGACCGGCACAGGCAATGGCTATCCCCTGCCCAATCCCCGAAGAAGCCCCCGTGATCAAGATGGTTTTGTCAATTAGCGAAAATGGATTCTTTGAGTTCAAAATTAATAACGTTTAAAGGTCGGAACGTGGATGATGGAACACAGATGACGCAGATCGAGCAGATTTACACAGATTTGATGGAACACAGATGACGCTGATTGAGCAGATTTTTTTTATTTTTTTAATCCTTTTTTTTTATCAGCGACCATCCGCCTAATCAGCGTCATCAGCGTGCTATAAAACGGAACACAGATGACGCAGATTGAGCAGATTTACACAGATTTGATGGAACACAGATGACGCAGATTGAGCAGATTTACACAGATTTTTTTTATCTATTTTTTTTATCAGCGCCCATCCGCCTAATCAGCGTTCCCTTTTTTTAATCCTTTTTTTGTTTAATCAGCGACCATCCGCCTAATCAGCGTCATCTGCGTTCCATTTTTTTTTAATCAGCACCCATCTGTATTCAATCATTTATTTGAGTATATCTTTCTTTTGAATTGGGGTTTTTTTCCGAAGTTGAGGAGCAAGCCTACTTCCTTATCCGTTGCTTTCAAGTAGTTTATCAATTGACATTCATGCTCTTCTACCAAGCCTTCCGCTGCTTTTATTTCGATAATGACCAGATCCTCTACGATTAAATCTGCATAATAATCTCCTACGTCAACACCGTCATAATACACCCTTATCCTTTTCTGTTTCTCTACCATATACCCAGCTTTTATCAATTCATAAAAAAGCGAATTCTCATACACCTTCTCCAAAAATCCATAGCCAAGCGTATTGTACACCTTATAAAAAGCCCTGATAATGCCCTCAGTCAAAGCCTCATGTTTATAATTCTCCATAAAAAATGTATTAATAGCTCAAAAACAATGTCAATGTACAAAAAGGAATGCAAATGATGGAACACAGATGACGCAGATTGAGCAGATTGAGCAGATTTACACAGATTTGACGGAACACAGATGACGCAGATTGAGCAGATTTACACAGATTTTTTTTTATTTTTTTAATCTTTTTTTTGTTTAATCAGCGACCATCCGCCTAATCAGCGTCATCAGCGTGCTATAAAACGGAACACAGATGACGCAGATTGAGCAGATTTACACAGATTTGATGGAACACAGATGACGCGGATCGAGCAGATTTACACAGATTTTTTTTTATTTTTTTAATCCTTTTTTTGTTTAATCAGCGACCATCCGCCTAATCAGCGTCATCAGCGTTCCATCGTCATCTGCGTTCTACAGCTCCACCAGGTCGCTCACTTTGCAGTCCTGAAGATCCATTACCGCGGAAGCCCAGGACATCCCAACCCCAAAACCACATAAAAGCAATTTCTTGGAACCCTCCAACTTCCCCTGCAACTGGCTCACAATTGTCAAAGGAATAGACACCGATGAGGTATTCCCAAACTCGTGGATACTAGAAGGCACCTTTTCTGAAGGCAATTTCATCTTCTTCGCCAGATACCCATTCATAAAAGCATTGGCCTGATGGAAAACAAAAAAATCGGGATCCTCTTTCGAGATCCCAGCGTACGCCATGATGTTTTTCAAATCGCCAGGAATTTCTTCCAACACAAAATTGAAGACCTCTGCACCATTCATCGTGCCATGTTCATCCGTCGAAATATTTCCATATTCATCAAGAACCTTCTCCTGTACTGACTCCTCAGAACTGGGAAATCGATACCCCCCGGATTTAATTTTAATCAGATCGCCCCTACTTCCATCAGAGTTCAGACTGAAATAGGATTTACCAAACTTTTCATTCTTCTCTATCAATGCCGCCACTCCGCCATCTCCAAACAGAAAAGCTACTCTTCTATCCTTGGGATAATAAGCCCTCGATCTCGTCTCTCCATCCAAAAGCAAGGCTTTTCGAATAGTTCCGTTTTGCACAAGTGCATACACCACCGACAAAGCATAGACAAAAGCCGAGCATCCCAAGCTTAAATCGAAAGCCATCGTTTGCTTAGATAAACCTAATCTATCCTGAAGCAGCACAGCCGTGGCAGGCATCCGGTAATCCGGCGTCTGGGAAACAAAAACCAAAAGATCAATTTCAGATTTATCTATTCCCAGATCAGCAATCAATCGCTCAGCCGCCGCCTGGCATAGATCCGAAGCACACATACCATCCGGAGCAAATCTCCGCTCCTCAATGCCTGTTTTATCTACAATATCAGCCACATCCGCAGCGGAAAAAAACTCCGTGTATTCCCGGTTGATGATTCTGTTTGCTGGAACAGCTGCAGCAATTCCGCGGATTCCGACCTGATCAAATGTCAGAAATGCCATTATGCAGGATGATTCTTAATCCAATCAAACAGCTCCTGAAGAGTATTGATCTCTTTGAAGTCATTCATTCTGATCACCGCCCCGAATTGATCATCCAATTCCGCAATCAGCGTAAGCTGGGAAAGGGAATCCCATTCGTCGAAATCTTTAAAATGATCTGACATTTCCAAGGATCTTTCTTCAATTTCCAAGGCCTCTTTTACAAGATTTATAAACTTACTTTCCATCGCTTAAATGTTATTTGTTAAATATTGTTGGTGTAATTCATGCGCTTCTTTTTCACCGTTTCAGACCCTTTAAACGCCAAAGTAGTCGCCTGTCCTTTCGAAGAAATACCATCTCTTATGATGACTTTTTTAAATGTCAGCCATAAAATCTTTAGATCTACCAAAAAAGATACATGGTCAACATACCAAACGTCATAGTGAAACTTTTGCTCCCAGGAGATCGCATTGCGGCCATTTACCTGGGCCCATCCCGTGATGCCGGGTTTTACTTCATGCCGCCTAGCCTGCTCGGGGCTGTAAAAAGCTAAATACCGTACCAGCAAAGGTCTTGGTCCAATCAAGCTCATCTCTCCTTTCAGGACATTGAGCAATTGGGGAAGTTCATCCAAAGAGATGGAACGTATAAATTTACCGATTGGAGTCAGCCGCTTCGAATCAGGTAGCAACTTGCCGTCTGCATCCTTTTTGTCATTCATGGTTTTAAATTTCATTAATTTAAAAACCTTCCGGTCTTTTCCGGGCCGCTCATGTACAAAGAATACTTGTCTGGATTGAAAGAAAAACAGCAATAAATAGAGTATAAAAATAACTGGCCAAAGGATCAAAAGCAGGAGGAATGATCCCAAAAAATCAATTGCGCTTTTTAAAATTTTAGGATAATTCATCTTTCACTTGGTCTTGTTTAAGATAAAGACTGTAAATCTTTTCCATTTCGTAAAGAGAATTACTCAATTCGAATTTTTTTGATTTCAAAATTGCCTCTTTGGACATATTACTTTTCATTTCTTCATTGAGATATAAGTCGAGAATATGATTTATAAAGCCTGAGCTATCATTTTGTGAGAACAAAAAACCATTTAAACCATGGTCTATCACTTCCAAATGACCCTTGTCTTGAGTGGCAACAATTGGAAGACCACACATCATCTCTTCCACTAAATTTAATCCTAAACCTTCTTGCCTACTTGCAGAAATTCCAATATCCGACATTTTGAAAACCTCATCTATGTCCTCCCTAAAACCTAAAAAAATGATGGTCTCATTTAATCCTAATTCACTAACCAATTTTTCCATGCCTGCTTTTAAGATACCTCGACCTGCAAATAAAATCTTAACATTGGGAAGGCTTTCGATAAGTTTACCAGCACTTTTAATGATAAACACATGATTTTTTCTGGGTATAAATTCGGCGGCATAAACCAAAATAAAATCCTGATCTGAAAAATTGTTTTTAGTTCGGATCTGAGTTTTAATATCCGAGTGAACTGGAAAAAATCTTTTTTGAGAAACCCCTACCCCAGGAATTTTAAATACTTTTGTTTGAACACTTTCTTCTCTTTTTATAATTTGATAATCTTCTTCATTAATGGTAATGATTGCATCGGTGTATTTACTCAAAAATAGTTCTATAGGGAAATAAGTAAACCAATAATGTATCGGACCTCCTTTGAAAAAATGAAAACCATGTGCGGTATATAAAATTTTTGTTCCTTTTAGCCTTGCGGTTCTCGCCGCAAGCCTGGTCAACACGGATGTCATTGGAGTATGACAATGAATCAAAAAATAATCATTTTCATCTATTAAAGTTTCTAAACATTTATAAGCCCTTGCGTGCCCATAGGAAAAAGGGTTTCTGATAAAAGGAACATTGTGCTTGAAATCAGTAAAAGGAATCTCCTCTTCACCACTACAAGCCACATGCGTTTCAAATCCCTGATTTTTAAACCACTGTAGATAAGGAAGATGAAATCGAATAATATGTTTGGCAATGGAAGCAGTAAATAAAATTTTTTTTTTCATTACTACTTATAAATTGAAATCGTGTTTAAACTGTTCGTAAAATTGCTTTCTTTTCCCATCTAATGTTTCACGTTTGAATTCTACCGCTTTTTTAAAATTCTCCACTGCCCATTGGCTCAAAATATTTTTGTCAATCTGTGTTAATACATTTTTGATATCATCCAAATTCCCAGCTTCAAATAATGCAGCCTCATTAATTAACTCAGGAATCCCTGCAATATTTGATCCCACAACAGGACATGCTCTACTCATAGCTTCAATCACTGCTCTGGGTAAGCCTTCTTGTTTACTTGGTTGAATGTATAAATCTATATCATCAATGAACCCAAAAACTTGATCATGGGATAATGAACCTAAAATTTGCACTTCGCTTTGGAGTTGGTTTTGGTCTACTAAATTTTGCAATTTATTGGAATTTCCTTGCCCTACTATTTTATAGATAAGCGTTTTCTTATTGCTTTTAGCTATCACATTAATCACATCTGCCTGCCCTTTATACGGAACATCTATTGCGGCCACAGTTCCCAAAACAAGTGGTTCTTGTATATTTTCGATTTTAAGCAATCGTTTCTTTAAAACAGTAGTGTCAATGTCTTTTAATACAACGTCTGAACAACCAATGGATTTGCCTTTGGTTGGGTATCTTTTTTGTAAAAATTCAGTGGTCACATAAATAACATGGGATGCATCTTTTAAAATAGCTTGGTATTTTTTTAATTTATAATTGGCTAATAATTTTCCTCTCCAATCATAATTCCAAAGTGCGTCATACACACAAGCCACCAATTCTATTAATATGGGCTTGTTTATGCTTTTAGCGTATGCAACAGCTATCGCACCTGCAGCGCTTGGAAGCCTTGCAACAATAATATCATGATTATCTACTCCATCTTTTATGATTTTAATTGCATTTCTTTTATAAGATAATTTTAATATTGATAAAAAATTAGGAATTTCAATAAATGAAAAGTTTTCATTTTTTATCAAACTATATTTATTTATCTCTGAATCAGATATTACTTTTAATCTCATAATATAAGTAATACTATCTCCTAAACTTAGATATCTTTGTCTTTGTGCATCACCCGCCTGAACACCATAATAATTATTATCATTATCAATTCTTAACGGTCCGTCATGAACAAAAAGAACTTTTTTCATTATGTTAAATATTTTTAAACTCTTGAATTATTTATTTTCTTTGAAATTTCAATTTCCTCTTTAATATCAAATATCCGTTGAAAACCAGATTTAATGAATTTAGCAGGTATTCCTCCAATAAGACTATATTTATCCACAGTAGAAAAATCTGTATTGCACACACTATTTGATGTTAATATAGTATTATCTCTAATAATAGTTCCCTTTTGAATAGTGCTCCTATTTCCTATCCAAACAAAATCACCGATTGTAATTTTACCTACCCTATCGTTTATTTTTCCATTTTCAACATTTCTTATATAATGAAAATTAGAATCTATAACTTGTGATTCCCAAGCTATCCTTACGGTGTTTCCTATTTTAATATAATTAGAGCAAATTATTTTTACGCTATGCCCTGTTGTAAGATTATTACCAATATCTAAAATTGCTTTCTTATCAACTCTTAAGATACATCCGACACCAATATTTACTTTACCTCTAAAAATTATTTCTCCATCTAATTTCAAAAATGATTTTTTACTAGCAAAGATGGTATCATCCCCACTAAAACCAATTGTTATCATCCCTGTTTTTGGTATTGTTTTTAAACTTATTTTCCCTGTTAAAGAGTAAAAAGATACATATCTGCTAACTATTATCGGAAATAAAATGGCTTGTTTAAATGGCAAAGTTTTAAAATTTAAGAACATAGTTTTTATTAAACCTATCCTTAAAAATCGTCTAAAATTTAATTGTTTAAATTTATTACTAATCATTTAATCTAATTTATAAATATCTACGAGGAATTATCTATTTGAATGTATCAAAATCAATTCGCCAATTTGATAGCATTATTGATTTAAAAATGACACCGTTGATCCAAAATAAGAATACCGATCGATAATCTCATCATAATAGTGTACGTCATAAAAAAACGGTTTGGTCCCTGTTTCCTGAAATAGGACCGTCGTGAACAAATAAAATTTTCATATTCAGTTTATCAAACAATTATAAAACTCCTTGAATCTCAACTCCTGAGAAAAATATTCTCTAGCCCAATTTTTCGTAATTTCTGTCAGTACACGATCCGTTTTTGCTCGAGCTCCCAGGATTAGGTTTACTGATTTTTCAACATCTAGAGGATCAATCAGATAAGGTTTTTGGGTTTCAGGCATAATCTCAACTATTGGCGGAATATTGGAAGCAACAAAAGGAAGCCCACATAGCATTGCTTCAATCAAGGCGTTGGGTTGTCCTTCGGTAAGTGATGGAAAATAAAACAAATTACTTGTGCTTAATATGTCAGCTACATCCTTTCTGAAACCCAGTAATTTTGCGTTTCCCTTAATCCCCATAGAATCCACTTCATCTTGAAGTTTTTCCGTATTTAGGCCACAGAAAATAAAGTAAATACTTTTATCTCTTTCGATTAATTCTTTTGCCACTTTCAACAATGTCTTGTGATTTTTAGCTGGATCTAGTCTTCCAGAGTGACAAATCACAAAAGCCTCTAAAGAAATACCAAGCTCAGCTCTAATGCTTGAATTTTTCGCATGAAAGTGAAAGTCATCCACGTTCATACCATTGTAAATGACTTTGAATCGTTCGTTTTTTTGCCAACTCGGAAAAAAAAAATTCAAAGATGCTTTTGAATTGGACAAAATTTGTGTGCTAGAAGTAAATACTAAGTTCTTAACCAAGCTGTTGTATAAATTTCTTAAGAATGTGACTTTAAAATGATCCTTTCCCTGTCGGTAAAAAGCGATTCGATTATTTATTTCAGCTTGTTTAGCAAGCCACATAGGAATGCCTGCAAAGTTGGCATTGAAATCACAGACCGTATCAAATTGTTCTTTTATAAATAGCTTGTAATACCACTTAAAACTTTTAGGATTAATATAACCTAATGGTTGAAAATAAATGGGCACTCCCAAGGCAACATAATTTTCAAACAAATCCCCCCTTTCCATATTCCTTACCAATACATAAGGATCAAGTAAGGCATCTTGTTTGATAAAACTTAAAAATCTTAAAAGGTAGGTTTCTATTCCTCCGGGATTAAGAGTAGGGATAATAAACAATACCTTATTTTTTTTTGTAACCATAATCTATTTGGATGCGCTGATCAAATCCCCCAATTCAACAGAGGTCATAAATTCTATATCAGGCCAACGCAATAACATTTTTTTCAATAATAGGTCGAGCTGGCCCAAACCTCTTTCCCTATTTTTGGGATCCAAAAAACCAATGTAATTCACTCTGTGCGAACTGATAACTGCCGGTTTATTCCAACGGAAAGCAATCTCAATATCTCCTAAGCAATCATTAACCCAATCTTTGTTTGGTCCATATTCCATGCTTGAAGGTTCAAAAAAACAGTTTCGAGTAATGTACCTTTGGCCTAAGCCATTCTTCTGTCCAAGGAAGCGGATATTGGTTTTATACTGCCCATCACCTAATGGCTCTATTTGTTTCTTTGCAGTATTGATATATTGGATTCCATATCGCTTAAGAACAACTTCAAGCTCATTATTAAAAGGCCCATTGGTAGGAACAAAATACTTGGAAGAATAACCAAAAAGCAGTTCAAACAATTCTAATCCTTCTTTCAGAACACTTTCCATATATACAATATCATCCTTCACATCTAAATCAAAAGCAGCCTGTACATCGGGTAATTTTATTGAATTGATACCTTTGCTAATCCCTGTTACCTGATGATCAAAGGCATTTAGAATTGACTGATTCCCCGACTTTAAAGCCCTCATCCATCTTTGGACATTTAGATGCTCTCTACCATGGAATACAGGAACCATCAACCTATTTTTAATTCCCTGTTGATATAATCCTAACACGCGATCATGAGAGTCATATCTATTTAAAGTTTCATTAAATGGTTCATAAAAATATTGGGTGAACCCACTTTCTTTTATTTTATCAAAATTAGGGTTAGCAACTATTTGAACTCCTGTAAAAACAGGAGATCTATCAGTTTTGTCCTTAAACCTACTTAATACAGCAAAAAGATTTTCAAGATCTTGATTACTTTCAAGGGCATCAAATTTTGTATAGTGACTTTCATCTACTGGAATGCCATCCTTGAGCAATTTATGATAAGCACTACGAGATGACATCCTAATACTTCCCCAATCGTCACTTTCAATTACAGCAATTTTTCGATTAGTTCGCCACCCAGGTACATTTGAAATATTTTTTTTGAGATGTTTTGCTATATTTTTTATATTAACCACTAATTTCCTTCGTTTAAGAATTAATAATAATCAAATTTATGTTTACCTATTGTTTAAATTATAAATATGATTGAATCGACTAAAGTTTAAAAACATATACTACAGCATAAACTTAATATGCTAATTATAAAAATGAAATAATTATATATAATGAAATCCGCGGAAAAACAAAAAAATTGATTTAACTAATAAAAAGGTAAATATTTGAATTAATAGAAAAAACAATCAGAATTAACAAGACAATATTATATATGCTTTATCATCCTCTTAACATCAATACTCTTTAGCACTTTAGCAGGAATTCCACCAATTAACATTCCTTCTTCCTTTACTGTTTTATTAACTGCTGCATTGGCAGCAATTACAGAATTATCAGCAATACTAATGGCCCCATATATTTTAGCTCCTGGGCCAATGTATACATTATTACCAATTATTGGAGCGCCTTCCACTCCTCCTGATTCCCCTATATTGGTACAAACGTGAATTCGACAATTTGAACCAATACTTGATCTAGGATTGACAACAATAGTACCATAATGCATAATAGCTAAACCTGGTCCAAATACATTCTCCGGTATGGAAAAATTCAATTTTAAAGAGAGGTTTTTAAACTTAACTTTATATATAAAATAAAGCATGGATCCAAATATAGATTTTTTACTCACCACATTTTTGTAATATTCGCATTTACGCAGTAGCCTTTGAAAACGCCATATATGATTTCTATTACAAAGCTCCATAAAATATTCCATTAAAGTAAATTTTTTTTTTCCAAGAGCAATTCTGTCACATTTCAAATAATATAAATAATCTTTTTTTGATTCAATCATTACTATAGGTTAATAAAATTAAATTATAAAACTTAGCCTAAATATTATCTAATAATACTAAATTCTAAAACTCTTTAAATCTCAGGTTTATAAGATTCGCATTGGTATTTCAGAGATTTAAGAATATAAATATTATATATTATTACAAGCTACATTTGACATATAAAAACAAAATTTCCGATTAAATGCTATTATTGTATGTAGTGTTAACAAAAATTAAAATAAAAAAGAATTTAAGGGGAGTGTCAACTGTTTATTTACAGATAACCTACAGATTAGTACTGGTAAATTAAAAAGATAATAATAAATATTTAAAGTTAATGAATTCAAAAATAATCATAAACAGATAAGAATAAAAAAATAACCTAAAGTGATAAAAAAAGATTATTAAAAAGTAACTATTTTAACAATAATTCAACCATAAAATCTTCCTTGTTAATTATACCCTCATACCAGTTCAATTTATTGTCCCAATACCCTGGACATTTACTTGAACCTTCTATTCCAAAGGCATAACTAATTTCAACTATAAGGGGCTGACCGTTATTAAATATAAAATCAAAGCCCACACATTGAAGTTTTAATGTATCCGCTACATTAAAAGCAATTTTAATTGCTTCTAAATTTATATCAGTATAGATAAATTCAGAACTTCCAGAAGCTCTAAAGTCACCCTCTCTAACTTTACGTTTTAATGCAAAAGCCTTATGACCAATCACAATTATTCTTGTATCTGAGTCTTGATCAGCAATAAAATCTTGAAAATAAACGTAACCAACCTCTTTCGATGCTAATCGCGAGTATTTAGGCGCACGAAATAATCTTATCAACCCCTTAATAACTTCCCAAAAAGGAATTTTTCCCATACGATTTTTTCTCCATCTTTCTTTAAGACTTTCCCAAGCATCATATTTGGAAAATCCATTGCCAAAGGCTTTTTGAATTATTTGTTTAGCATCTTTTTCATTTTGAACAAGTTGGACATTTAGTGAACCCGCTCCACCACGAAGTTTAAATACCTTGGGAAAAGTAGTTTCCTTCACCCAATCCAAGGCTACCTTCTTGTCAAAAAACACATAAGAAGGAACAATGGGCGCATTAATGCTTTCAAACATGTATTTTTGGGCTACTTTATCATCAAAATGCCAAGCCGAACGAAAATCAGGAAAGACTTTGAATCCTGTATGTTCTAAAGCAAACAAGATTTGCTTTGCAATTAAATTGTCTTTATGACTTCCATGATGGAAATGCCACATTAAACTATTACAACCTTTTAAATTATCAATCAAATCATTAGCGTAGCAATTGACTAGTTTAAAAGGAATATTATTCACTTCACAATAGGCTATCCATTGAGGATGAAAGCCTGATATACTGTTTTGTATAGCAATCATGGTTTCAAAATATCTACAACTAATTTATCACTAGATACAAATTCTACATCTGGCCATTGCTTTACGATTTTAGTTAGCAAATAATGAAAATAATCTAAATTTTCAATTCTGTTTTCTTCAAAAATACCACCAGCAAAATTAATTCTATGCATACTAATAATTGCAGGCTTCTTCATTAAAAAAGCATATTTAATTTTATTAAAACAATTATTAACTTCTATTTTTTTATTATGAACTAAGGAAAGTTCTAATTGATTGTTTCGAATCAGATCTACAAACTTCATATATTTCCTAGCTCCAAAAATTCTCCTCTTTATTATATTAGGAGTTAAAGGATTAGTTAATACTTTTAAACCTTGAATACCCTTAACGCCTGCAGAAACCAATTTAGGATCGTACTCAGTATTCCAAAGATAATTAGTAGGAATAATGGTACTTGATTTAAAGCCAAATATATCTTGAAAAGTATTGAGTCCCTCAAAATAAATATTCATTTTTTGTTCCATATCTTGAATATCGATGAACCTAGTAGCTGCTACATAATAATTTGGTTCTCTTTTATCTCCACCATTTTTAATCATTCCTGGCATATTATGTTTAAATCCCCACAAAACATCTTTATCATTTCTTTGAAGCGCATTCATAAAAAGACTGACATTTACATGTTCTCTTGCATGAAATTGAAACTGAATATAATCCATATCCATCCCAACCTTCCATAATTCGAAAGATTTAAGACAATCATTGTATTTTTTAAAGGTTTCAATGATAGATTCAGAATAATAGTCTCTAAATTTATTATCTTCAATTCTCTTGAAATCTGGATTTGCAATTACGCAATTAGCAGTCAAAATTGCTGGTTTGCCTTTGCTATCTTTAACAGAACTTAAAACTTCAAATAATTTATTTAAGTCTGTTCCAGTCAAAAGCGTATCATACTTCTCATATTCATTTAAATCAACTCTATATCCACAAGTTAGAGCTTTTTCATAAATTTCCCTTGAGGGCATACGAATACTTCCCCAGTCATCACTTTCAATAACAACAATTTTCCGATTGGTTTCCCATCCTCCATAATTAGTTAAAATAGATTTAATAAAGTGTGTTGGATTCGTAAAAAACATTTAAATTCTATAATTTATCACTTATAATTACTGTAATACAAGGGTTTACTAAATCAAATATATTTAAAAAATATTTAGATAAGTAAATATAAAAAATTAAAAATCATTGAAGCTAATCTAATTAATAATTATAAGGAACTAAATACATTGTCCCATTTTTTATAAATATTATAAAAAGCAAACCTATCAGCATTTTGATATGCATTCTCAGATAGCCTTTTTAATTCAACGTTATTATTAGAAAGCCGTAATGTGGCATCAACATAATCTTGAATATCAAAGGATTTAATTAAAACACCATCTTCATCATGATTTATAATATCCGAAGCAGCAGAATATGAATTAAATAAAATGGGAACACATCCATAACACTGTGCTTCTACTAAAACATTACCAAACCCTTCAAACGAGGAGGTCATATGCAATATTTTTGCTTGAAGGTAGTAGTTATCTGGCTTACATTTCCCGAAAAATTTAACATTAATTAAACCATGCTCCTGACAGAAATTTTTCATCATTTTTTCCTGAGCACCATGTCCAACTACCCAAAATTGCCAGTTAGGCAATTCTTTATGTAACTTCATCCAAATCTCGAGCAACAAATCAACTCGTTTCTGACTTATTTCTAAACGACCTACAAATAAGATCACATTTTCTTTTTCTATGGTTTCAAAAGCCAATTCAGGCTTCTGAAATGGATTATTGATTCCAAATATCTTTTTATCATACTTTTTTACTCCAGGTACCAATTGATACAATTCAGGCTTGAACCTATCGGAAAGCATTACGAAAGCATCTACATTTTTTATAATATAACTCAGCTCAAATCTTTGCTTCAAAACATGATACAATAAAACTCCTTTTTGTGTGAGAGAAATGTTAAAAGCAAGTAACCTCTTTTTTTCAAGAAAATTTTTAATAATAAATTTATGATTTTGGTAAAAATTTAGAGGATTGATTCTTAATGTGTTAATTAGTTTAACACCTACGGTTAAATTCTGAATAAGAAATTTTGATAATGGAAAGGAATAACCTGCTTGATTAATTACTAAATCAATTTCTTCAGAATAAAGTATTTCTTGAAAGCGAATTGAATTTAGTCCTATATGGAATACATTAGATCCATCATAAATAGAAATGTCACATGGGGTGGAGCAGGAAATAACGATGGTTTTGTGCCTTTTGTAATTAAATATTTTTACCAGTTTCGAAGTAGACTGCTGAACCCCTCCAGCAAAAGGATCAAAGTGTTGCTCAATAAAGAAAGCTATATTCATTTATAAATATTAAAAGTATATAAAATCTTAAATAATGTGCCTTAATAATTAAAATATCAACATTAAAAAATCTCTTATAGAAAGATCGTCCTCTCCGGCCATCCATGAAACAAAGGGAGCTCCAAAAATATTGAAACTGATAGTACCAAATGCATAGGCGATATTAAAAAGAAAATAAGGGATGGCGGAAATAAGGAAAATCCATAGAGCCAGTTTGACCATTCGATTTTGAAAGCCTACTAAATTATAATCCTGATAATTAATCAGCACATTCAACGCTCCAGCAACTAGAAATGTTGCACCAATTGTTTTTCCCCTACCAGAAGCTGCTGGGTTGAAGCCGATATAATTAGACAATGCCAATAACAAAAGACCTGCTGAAATCAAAAATATTAAATTATCATCAGAATTTTTATTATTTAGGAAAATAATTAGCAGAAAAGAAAGCAATACCATACTATAATTATTATATATCGCAGGTCCGTATTTCTTATAAAAATTTCCTTTTGACGTAGTCAGATCATCTTCTGATTCCTCTATGTTATCAGGATCAATATTCGTGTATTTTTGTTTGTTATTTAACAGTTCTAAATCTGGAATAAGACCAGAAACAGACATGAAGGAAATATTTGCTGAAAATGAAAGAATGTAAATAAAGGAAATTAGAATTTTTCTTGATCTTAAAAAATAGGCAAAAACAACCGGAATGATATACAGAAAATAGGAAAAATGAATTACTGTGGATAAAAAGACAATCAATAGAAATCTTTTGTTTTTGGTAACTATATATCCATAGCTCCCGTAAAAAAAAACCCACATGCCCGTCCACATCCGCACAGAGTTCAAAGCAGAAATACTTCTGACAATTAGAAAAAGAGCGATAAATCCAAGTAACAAGGCACCCTCTTTAGACCTCGATTTGTTTTCAATCACTAAAAGAACAGATTTCGTGAAAAAATAACCCAATATTAATCCACTGAACACATGAAGCAATTCTGGTATCCCAAACACACTTCCTGCCAAAAAAGCCAGTACATGTTTGTACATATCGGTACTTACCTCTGTAGATTGAAAAGTAAGGATTTCATAGGTTTTAACAAAAAAATCGTCCAAAGACATATCCAAATAATGCAACTTAACAGATTGAAGGTGAGAATAGCCATCTGTCCCAGGAGCATAAATAAATACACTTCCCAAGAAACCGAAAAATAAGGTGCCAGAAAAGACAATAAAACGCTCATCCTTACAATTAAATACCGTATATATCGCCAATGCGGGAGATATAAGGGATAGCAAAATTTGATTCTTTATAAGATTCTTATAGGTCATTTAAGCTTCGCAGAGCAAATGTTTGATACGGAAAAATTACAGAAAAAACATATATTGCTTTCAGCACTGATCAGGAAGCTCCTTTAGTAATTTTTCTCTTATCCCAAAATAATCAATAGTCTTTTGAAATCGATCTTCCATTATATTTTTACCAGGAGTATCCTTTGGAGATGTAATTATATTTTGGGGTATCGGAATACCAAGATTAAAATTGGTGGGCATACCCAAGCAAACTTGCTGGGTGTTTTTTGCAATCGCAGCTGCCCAAAACCAAAGATCTGAACCTCTTCC
The DNA here is from genome assembly GCF_030656585.1 of Rhodonellum sp. Lineage (NCBI taxonomy): Bacteria > Pseudomonadati > Bacteroidota > Cytophagia > Cytophagales > Cytophagaceae > Rhodonellum > Rhodonellum sp. The sequence goes on along the minus strand of NZ_JAUSPP010000017.1, from coordinate 84,742 downwards.
TGGTACTATTTTTGTAATTGACTTTATATCAAATGCTTTAGATTCTAATGAGTTAGACGGGTAATAGATCCCTCCCCAGCCAATTAAGTAAACCTGTTTGAAGGGGGTATTGGTGTCTGCCATCCCTTTCTCTCGAAACATCATATTTAATACATTTCCCTTTCGAATCATGGTTTTTCCCACAAAGCCTACTATAGCAGATGGATAAATGAGACTTCCTTTAATTAATTCACTTAAGAGATTTGAATGATAGATAATATCATCATCTAACGTAACAACTCCTAATTCCGGATATTTCTCAACCACTGGGATTAATTTTTTGACAGCAAATGTGTTATTTTGAACCCAAATGATTTCAATTCCCTTTTTCTCTAAATTATTCAAATATAATGGAAGCTTTAGCCCAGGCCATTCTTCTTCAGACAAAACCAATATCCATTTTTTCGGCAGCACGGTCTGGTTCCTTAGGGCTTCAAAAACGGCGGGAAGCAAGTGACTCCGCTTGGGGTAAGAAGCAATGGATACCAGAAAGTCAGCACCTGAATCTATGGGAAAATTAGAATTATTATATTTTGAAAAAAAATCATGCTTTTTGAAAACAATATAATTTCTTAAAGTTACGATGTACTTAATCAAACTTTTCATCCATTTATTTAATTAACGCTTTCAAATTTGTCCAGTAGAAATAAATCATTTCGGTTTCGAACATTTACATAGTTATAAAGTCTCTCCGCTATACCCGTCGAATTATAGAATTGCAATATGATTTCCGAATTCAAAGCTTCTATACTATCTAAGCCATAACAAAATCCTTTCTGACAGTATCCATAAACATCGAAACCATGCTGATCCAAACCCGCTAAATGAACCACTGGTAACCCCGCACACAATAATTTAAGTTGAACCGCGGAGTTCCCCACGATTGCTATATCAATGCTATTTGAAAACTCTTCTATTGTCTCATCAGCAGCGGCTACGACAATCAAATCTTCCGGAAAGGATTTTGACGTTAGTTTGGAATTGGGATGCAATCGGATTTTGAACAAATCTGCTCCCAGAGATTCCTGAATTTTAATGAGGATTCTAATTTGTTCTGTATTCGCTTCAAAAAAAGCGTTGGTCGCGATTCCTACCCGCGGGATAAAGGGAGTAGACTTAAATGGCAGGACTTCGGTTTGAGGCCTGACATAGATCCTGGCGAACCTGTTTTTCTTAAGGACAGTATCCAAACCTCCCTGGTTTAGAACAGCCGCAAGCGTACAAGGATGCGGTAGGTAATTTTCGCTTGAAAATCCATCCATGTGGTGGTAATCATCCTGCCACCAAAAAACATCCCTGTTTAAAGAACTCGTAGCTGCCCATAGCATGTGTGCCGTAGGCGTAATATCGCTGATGATAATCGGAATTAAAGATTGATGTTTCTTAAGAAAGTTTTTGTACAAGCTATACCCAACGATCACCTGCAGTTCGACCAATCCAAACTTTTTTCCTTTGTAGAAAATATAGATGAGTACCGGTAGTACAGCAGACAGGTGCCAGAGAAGGCGGTGAAGTTTGGAAAAAAAACTGAGCGTCGGACGCTTTGTCCATATATCCCCAAGTTTACGATCTCCTTGACTCAACTCACTTACCACAGCAAATGACTTGGAATTTGGTTTGGGATACGCATCCAAGTAAAATTGATACGATTTATCTATTGAAACGGGAACTTCCAACAAAGGAGAAATCACCCTTAGCCATTTCATCAATACCTCACGATAGGGTTGCTTATTTCCTTGACTGGAAATAGCAGGTATCATTCTTTTTTTAGAATGACGAATCGCGATAAGCAATTGAGAATTCATTTATTGGATGATCCCGAAATGAAATCGATCGCCTTTACTCGCATCTTGAGAGGCCACTTTATTGAGACACTGGGAAAGATCCTTGGGATGCATTCCAAACCCAGGTCTGATACTCCTTACATTCTTTTCTGTAATCAACTCTCCTGCTTTGATATCTTCTACGACATACAATGACCTTGAAAAGTCCCTTCCCTTTCTCTGCTTATCAGTCAATTTGTAATCCACAACGCCTATTGCTTTTTCTGTCTCCCTTACGGCTTTCACCATTTCGGAAAACTCTGATTCGTTCATCGAAAAAGAAGCATCAGGGCCTCCTATAGATCTATCAAGAATAAAATGTTTTTCGATAATTTTTGCCCCAAAACAAGTCGCTACTACTGGTGCAGTACTCCCCATGGTATGGTCGGATAATCCAGTGATCACATTATAACGATCAGCCATATCCTTTATCATACAAATATTCGCTTCCTCAATAGGAGCGGGATAACTAGAAGTACATTTAAGAAGCGCTATATCCAGATTACCCATCCGATGGCAAGCATCCAAGGCAAGTTCAATGTCTTCACTTGTCGCTATGCCGGTAGAAATGATCACGGGTTTCCCCTTGGATGCAACATACTCTATCAAAGGAATATCAGTAATTTCAAAAGAAGCAATTTTATACGCAGGTGTATGAAGACTTTCTAGAAAATCCACCGCTGTTTTATCAAAAGGGGAACTGAAGCAAATTAATCCTACCTCTCTGGCCATATCAAATAATGCTTGATGCCAATCCCATGGGGTATGCGCTTCTTGGTAAAGTTGATAAAGATTTTTCCCTTCCCAAATAGTGCCTTTGATCAGGAAATCCTCCTTATTACAATCTATTGTGATGGTGTCGGCCGTATAGGTTTGTAATTTAATACAATCAGCTCCGGCTCGTTTTGCCGCTTTTATCGTTTCAATAGCTGTCTCAAGACTTCCATTGTGGTTGGCCGAAAGTTCCGCTATAATAAAAACGGGAGATTTCTGGTCTATACTGTAGTTTCCTATTTTCATTTATAAATTAATTCTTTTTGAAATTCTAAAAGTGGATGCTGTTTATTGATCAATTGAAATCCTAGCTTTTCAAAAATCTTTTTGGAAGCAATATTTTCATGATCAACGAATCCAATTAATTTTTTGACTTTAGGGAAATTAAGTTTAATGTAATCCAATATAAGTTCTACAATTTTCTTCCCCAAACCCTTTTGATATTGATTAGGATCAATCAAATAGCTAATAATTCCGTCCCCATCTTTTAAATCAACTCGAATTGAACCAACAGCAGTATTTCCTTCCATCAAGATTTGATAAATACATTGAACATCTGTCAATTTGCTTTCAAACCAAAAATCATGACGTTCCTTGCTTATATAATCTTTATTGATGGAGTGTTTTCGCGTATCAGGATTATTTGCCCATTGAAAAGTTAAATCTAGGTCATCCGTTGATACATCTCTCAAAAAAATAATTTTGTTTGTTTTCGAATGAATCAGAACATCAATATAACGGCCTTCAAACAAGCAATGCTCTCCCAATCTTGCCTCATCTTTAAAATTCGCTTTTTCAAGTGCTACATAGAGCTTTGGTCTCAAATCAAAAGCATAAGTGAAAATTTTATGAAGGTCTAAGTCCTCAAAAGCAACCTTTTCAATCAGCTTTATAAAATTTATCCAGTGGAATTCAAAGTGTTTTTCTTCCAAAGAAGTATCCATAATAAAGGACAATTCAGCATTTCGATCTACCCAATTGATATGCACCAATCCCCCATAGCCTATGCAAGTATCCCCTTCTAAATAGGAAAACAAAATCTGATTGGGTTGTACCTGCACAAAAAGTTTTGAAACCACCTCCTTAAAATAATTGTCTTGTTCCTTTTCTGATAAGAGTTTGTTTTGACGGAGATGGTAAATCTGCTTGTTTCGCCACTTCATGATATCATAACGGTCACCATAGCGGAGTGGAACAAGGGTGAATTTACCCATTGAAAAAACTTGCCTACTTAAGGCTTTGTAAGTAACCATATTTTAGTTCTGCAATATGCCAATCCTGTTCATTATCTATGTCTTGTACCTGTAAGGACGAGAGCTCAATCCCAATCGTATTTTCAGTAAAAACCTTACTAGTTTTTAAAAACTTATCCACATCAAACCAATACCATTGACCTGCATCATGATAAACTGGTTCCAAATCCTGAGAACGGGTATTGAGATGTTCTTTCCAAATCATTTCTGCTTTATTATTCCTGTTTTTCCTCAATCCCCTCCATACTGGGTACTCAAATGCCACCATTGGAAGAACAGAATCTGCATCACATTCAATAAGTTTTTGGAAACCTTTTTGAAGGATTTGAGAATTTGTAAATGGGGCTGTCGGATAAATACAACAGGCAGCACTGAAAATGGTATTTAATCCAATGAAATTATTCAACACTTCCTCCAGTACATCAGCAGTGGTTGCATAGTCATCTGAATTTTGGACTGATCGCATAAATGGGACTTCTGCACCGTATTTCTTTGCCACTTCTGCAATTTCCGGGTCATCCGTTGACACGATCACCTTTGAAAAAACACCTGATTCCAAAGCTGCTTCTATACTATAGGCAATAATTGGCTTACCCAAAAAATCCTTGATATTTTTTCTGGGAATACGTTTGCTTCCTCCCCGGGCGGGAATGATACAGAGATTAGCCATGGTAATAAGCTTTAATGGTTTGAATCACATACTCCTGTTCCACTTCGGTCAGCATAGGAAACATCGGCAAGCTGATGCAGTTTCGATAATATTCCTCAGCATTTGGCAGATCGCCTTCTTTCCATCCAAACTGACGGTAATAAGGCATCAAATGGGTGGGGATATAATGAATCTGGGCGAAAATCTTATTTTCACGCAAATGATTGTAAAGGCCTAATCTATCATTCACTTCTATCACATACAAATGATAGGCGTGGCCTTCTACTATTCCTGATTGACCTTTGATAAAGTCTTTTCCTTCAAAGGCATTGAAGTATGTTTTGGCGATTTCACGTCTTCTTTCCAATCCTTTGTCCGCTCGAGCCAATTGGCTCAAGCCCAAGGCAGCCTGAAAATCCGTCAGGCGGTAGTTAAATCCCAATTCCTGCATTTCCATATACCAGGCAGGATAGGAAGTTTCCCCTCCAGCAAATTCTATGGAATTTTCATAGCTGGATTCTTCTTTGGTAATTCCGTGGGTTCTTAACTTCAATAATTTTTTATACAGGGCTATATCGTTGGTCGTGATCATCCCCCCTTCCCCCGCAGCGATATGCTTCACTGGATGGAACGAAAAAATGGCCAAATCAGCAAAATTCCCATTGCCACAATTTTGCTTCTGGTCTTCACTATCCATAAAATAACCACCGGGAGAATGACAGGAATCCTGGATGATCCAACAGCCGAATTCATCTGCCAATTTTCGGAAGGCTTCTAAATCAACCGCTCTACCCGCAAAATCCACAGGAATAATCCCTCTGTAGGTTCCTTTGGGGGCGGCTTCCAATAGTGTTCTTACTGAATGCATATCCAATAAATATGTAGCTGGATCTATATCAGCAAACACTACCTCTCCACCGCAATAGCGGATACAGTTGGCGGAAGCCGCAAAAGTGATCGGCGTGGTAATGACTTTATCACCTGTTTTGACACCCAATGCCAGGCAATTGAGGTGCAGGGCTGCAGTTCCATTGGCCACTGCGACCGCGTATTTGGCGCCGACGTATTTGGCAAAAGCCGCCTCAAATTCGGCAATCTTGGGACCCTGCGTTAGGTAATCAGACTTTAGGGTATCCACCACCGCCTGAATGTCTTCTTCGGTGATCTGTTGTTTGCCGTAGGGAATGGAATGTCTCATTTATGCTTCGAAAGTTAAGTCAACATGTTCTCTAATCAAACTTCTCAGGGACTCCACGGTTTCCCATTCGGTATTTTCACCCGAATTGTATTTAAAGCCTTCGGAAACTTTCGTCGCCTTGAAATTGGCGACAAACTCCTCCAATTTCCATTTATGGGTAGAAGGAAGAATCGTATAATATTTACCCAGATTCCAGGTGTAGAAAGAATCTGACTCCGTGATCATTTCTTCATGGATTTTTTCCCCCGGACGGATACCGACCACTTGTTGGGTACATTCAGGCCCCACGGCTTCGGCCACATCGCTGATTTTATAAGAGGGGATTTTTGGGACAAAAATCTCTCCGCCCCAAGAATGTTCCAGCGCATGCATCACCATATCGACTCCGCCAGTCAAAGATATATTGAATCGCGTCATATGGGGATTGGTGATCGGCAGCACTCCCCCACTCCGTTTTTTAAGAAAAAAGGGAATCACAGATCCGTTGGACCCCATGACGTTGCCATACCGCACCACCGAAAACTTGATGGGATTCCAGCCCGTGATATTATTTGCCGCCACAAAAAGTTTGTCGGAAGCCAATTTGGTGGCTCCGTAGAGATTGATTGGAGCACAGGCTTTGTCTGTTGACAAGGCGACAACGCTTTGTACACTCGTTTCAAGACTGGCATGGATGACATTTCTTGCACCGTCAATATTAGTCTTGACACATTCGTCAGGATTGTACTCAGCGATATGCACATGTTTCATAGCTGCTGCGTGAATAACATAATCAATTCCCCTGAAAGCCCTCACCAATCTTTCCCTGTCTCTGACATCCCCGATAAAAAACCTTAGTCTTGGTTCATTTGGATAGTCCTGAGCCATCTGAAACTGCTTTTGTTCATCCCGGGAGAAAATCACCACTTTTTTCACCTCTGGATATTTCTTCAAAATATGGGCAGTAAGTGCTTTTCCCAGTGAACCTGTTCCTCCGGTGATTAGAATCGATTTATTATTCAACATATCAAAGATTTTGTAAGGCTACTGAATTTTTAAATTTTTCCGAACTCTCGATCAACTCCTCAAAAGTCCCCATACTGACCATTTCCCCTTTATCCAGGACAATGATCTGATCGGCATTTTTGATGGTCGTCAAGCGATGGGCAATCGTGATAAGGGTGTACTTTCCTTTTAATTCGTCAATACATTGTTGAATGCTCCGTTCCGTTTCAGAGTCTAAGGCAGACGTAGCTTCATCCATAAATAAAAAATCGACTTCTTTGTACAATTCCCTCGCAATGGAGATGCGTTGTTTCTGCCCACCACTCAGGCTAATACCATTATTCCCCAGCCGAGAATCTTCTTTGCCTTCCAACCCGCTTACAAATTCATCAATATGTGCTTTGCGCAAGGCTTCCTGAAATCGAGCAAGGTTTTCTTTAGTTTTCTCTTCCCAAATAGTGACATTATTGAAGACGGAATCGTCAAAAACCACAGGATCTTGGGTAATATAGCCAATTCGTTTCTGAAAACTTTGGATGTTCAAATCACTAACTTTTATATCATCTATCCAGCATTCGCCTGAAGTGGGAGTAATTAAGCCGGTAACGATATTCAAAAGTGTAGTTTTTCCAGAACCACTTTCTCCAACAAATGCAACCGACTGATTCTTTTCGATTTTGAAATTGATATCCTTCAGGACAGGCCTATTTTCTGAGTACCCAAAACTTATGTGCCGTAAGGAAATTTCATTTTTAAAACCCTTGTAGGGAGTTTTACCAGTAACGGTGGGATGAGCTTTCAGATCATCTACGAAATTTGACATATTTACAAGGGAACCTGAAAATCCCAAGAACTGATTATAAGAAGTTTGCAGTGCGGTTAATGATGTCAAGGCCCTATAAAAAAAAAGTAAACTTAAAATGATGGTTCCCAATCCTCCTCCCAGTACATTGATCTGAATTAAAATCACACCCACTACTACTCCTATCATCATCGGTTCACGCAATCCCATCATAATACTGTTGAGCACACCCATTTTCCGGTTTGTCTCTTCAATATCCAATACCTTCTTTTCTAAAAAGAGAATATACTTTTGAATGGTCGATGTCGCTTTTAAATATTTAAAAAAAGCGACAACTTGAATAATATAGCCTTGAAAGGTATTGTTTCGAACAACCAATTCTGATGAAAGAATCTTTGTTTTTCGGTAAAGTGCGCCAAATAGAAAATTAGAGAGCACTCCCCCGACTGTGATCAATACAGCAAACTCTGGACTCGCCAAAAAAGCCAAACCGGCATACGCTAAAATCATGACAAACTGCTGAAGTATTGTACTATAGGTTCTAAATGATTGCATCACGCGCTCTACCTCACCACTCATCGTATTTTGAATAGCCCCAGCGTCCGCACTAACAAAAGCATTGTAATTGTAATTCGCCAATGCTCGTATAATTTCCATTCGGATTTTGGCAATAAAATACTGCTGATAAACCACTCGAACATAGCGCTCAAAAAAAGTTGCAATCCCTTTGAATACAAAAAACCCAAACATTGTAAGTAATACTACGGTCAGTGTGAGTTGAAAACCAATGTACTCCAATCCATCCAATAAAAATGATAGCTGACCTAACTTTTCTGAAGAAGCAGTGGCATTTTCATCCGCCACCAATTCCAAAAGTGGTAAGAACATCGTTAATCCCAGACCATCCAATAATCCCACAAAAATACTGGTAAGCAATAAAAATATCATGCGATATCTTAAATGCTTATAAAAATAAACAAAATCGGGCAGGAATTTTTTTAATAGAAATTTCATCTAAAAACTACTGAAATACAAAAGAATTTATAAAAACCTTAATTGATGTCATTAAATACTTTTTACTATTTTTAAATTATTACTAATATCAACCCAGATCTCTATATAAATAACCTTATTTATTAAATGAAAAGCAAACATACACATGCTTTCCATTCCTGAAATTCATATAACTGCGGAATAAAACAATCAATATTTCACTAAGCATTCACCCCAAAATTTCTCTCAATACTTGCATAAGTCATCTTCAGGCCCTCACTGAACTTGATCAGGGGATCATAATCCAGGGCTGCTGTTGCCTTGGCGATGGAGGCGAAACTGTGTTTGATGTCACCGGCACGTTCCGGTTGGTACAAGGCTTCTATGTCCCTTCCTGATATTTTTTGAAGGCTCTTGATGACTTGATTGAGGCTGATTTGCGCTCCGCAGGCGACATTGAATACGGCGTGCTGGCTCAAGGCTTTGGATGGCTCCTCGGTATCGAAGAGCAGGGCGCGGATATTGGCCTGTACGGCATTTTCCACATAGGTGAAATCCCGGGAAGTTTCCCCGTCCCCATTGATCGTGGGCGCGGTCCCCTCCAGGAAATGCTTGCAAAATACAGGAATCACCGCCGCATAGGCATTGGTGGGACTCTGTCTGGGTCCGAAAACGTTGAAGTAACGCAAGCCAATGGTATGGAACTGATAGGAGCTGCTGAATACAGCTGCATACAGCTCGTTGACCGCCTTGGTGACGGCATAGGGGGAAATGGGCTTCCCCTCCTGCCCTTCCACCTTGGGCAGGAAGGGACTGTCCCCATAAGTGCTGGAGGATGCGGCATAGACGAATCGCTTAAGTTCCGGAGAATCCTTCGCCGCTACCAGCATGTTCAAAAAGCCGGTAATGTTTACCTCATTGCTTCCAATGGGATCCACTATGGACCGGGGAACCGAACCCAAAGCGGCCTGATGGGAAATAAAATCCATCTTGTCAACCGCCTTCCGACAGGCGCCCAAATCGCGGATATCTGCCTGTATGAATTCCACGTTGGGAAGATCCAAAAAGGGTTTGATGTTGGCGAGGGATCCGGTACTCAGGTTGTCCAAAATCCTGATATGGCCTGCATCGTGCTCCACAAGGTATTCGACCAAATTGGAACCGATAAAACCGGCACCCCCGGTAACCAAAAATGAGAACTTGGATAAATTTAACTTATGAAACATGGAGTCGATCACCGCAAACAATTTTTTTTGATATAGAAACTTGAACAAATGAAATTCAACTAGCCAGCATAATGCAATTCCAAGGGTCTGGAAATACTACTCAATGGCCGAAATAAAGACCAAAGCCAAAAATCAACGAAGGGTCAACAAGGGACTGCACAGTTGAAATTTAGGATTGGGCAGAAAATATAAATAGATGCGCTTCAAATCAGGGATGCAAATATTTTAGTTGTATTCTCAATACTGCAAAACACCTACTTTCCCCAAGTATATAAAGGATTAAAGATACTCCCCTATTGATGTAGGTGATCTGGAGTGTGCATTTCGTTTCCCGATAAGGTTTTGATACGACAGCAAACCCGCCTTTCTGAGGGACAAGGTCTTGCTTCTATCGTGTTGAAAAGCAGATAAAAACCGGGGTAAACGGTCATTTTGATACAGCTTCGCCCTTTCAGTCACATGGACGTCTGCACTTGATAATATTTTTTATACATCTTCTCTCTTTCTTCACTCCACCTTTATTGACATGTTATTGATGTCATTAGAGCCTTTTCTGAAGACTTGATTTTTGAGAGATTGAGGTCTTGTTAGAAAGTGCGAAGCAAGTGAAAAAATGACAAAAGGGGATATAAATGACTTCCTAAATAAAATAAATGTATATAACTGTAAATGAAATGCCGAGACAGGAAAAGCCGATCAATAAACCGATTGTATTAAAAGAAAAAAAATACTTACACTTTATTTACTTAAACCTGCAATCCGTTTTATTACATTTTTATTTACTGTATTAAAACCGTTACAAGGGGATTAAATAAAGTGTATAAAAAAAATATCGTCAAATAGCAAAAGCTACTAAAAATTACATATTTGATGCCCAATTGCCCTGATTCAGTACTACAATGGGACAGGTACTTTTTTTCGTAAGAATGAGCCTTGGTTTTATTTGGTAAACAAAACAAAATAAAGTTCAAGACAAGACAGTAGGAAAAGTCATTTTATTTACAAACCCTGACACAGCGTTGTACAATCAATTGGTATTGTAAACATTGCATGATAGAAGACAAAAATCCCACATGCAAAAGGCAAAAAAAGAATTTAGGAAACCATCCCCCTCTCCTCCCCAGCCAAGCGGTAGGGGGCAGTGGTATGATAAAAATGCTTTCCGATCAACTTTTTTGGCTATTGAAGGTGAAAACAGTGCGGTCCTCGAACAATTCCCAAAAAAATTTACGGGTAGCGGAAAGGTCCCCGACCCCCATACAGGAGACGAAAGTATCCACCTGGCCTTGATGGCTGCTGGAGTTGGCGGGATAGATTTCGTCATTTCACACACCTTTGCCGCAGGCCCAAATCCGATCCGATACCAAGACGCCCTACCCCTATTCGTGGACAGGGAAACCAGCACCTGGACAGGGGAAACGGGGAATAGGGCGAAAGAATTGGCTCCAAAGACAAAAGAGGATTATGCCCATGCTGAACACAGCAGCATCGGGCAGGACCGTCGCGTCTCCACCTTGCTGGCGGGTACCGGCGTCACCTTCCTACCAGAACCTCAAAGCCCCAACCACAATCACCGGTCAACAAGGGTGTCGTTTGACCCCATCAAGAACGCAAATCATTGTACAGGTATATCAAGGCCACAGTGCTCTTTCCTGCACATGGACCCAATACCCCATTGGAAAGCCCTGCACTTCCCGACTGTCCAAAAAGGCTTTTCTTTTTTCGCAAACCAACTATCCATCCAACAAGAGATTTGTTTGTCTTTGGCAAGCGGACGGGATTCTGGGGATAGCCAATGGGTTTTAGGAAAAAGCAACACATTCGCCCTAGGCAACAAAATTTAACGCTCCACCCTATGAAATCTTTTTTCCTCAACTCCGTACTTCCCGAATTATTTTTGAATCCTGACTTGACAAAAGAATTTTATCTGCCTTTCAATATTTCGGGGATTTTGATTGCGGTAGAAAGGCAAATGTGCCGACCTGTTTGGATCACGACATCACTGCTACATCTTACGGGAAAAGAAGTCTTCCTGGAAAAAAAAAGCATGCCCAGGGTAGATTTCCTGATCAACAATCAAATCATTCCGAATTTCACATACGGGGATTTTACAAAACAGATTGACCTCACCAAAGCAAAGGGGATAGAAGTAAGGGCTGAGTTTTCGGAACCTAAGGATTTGGACCATGAACCCCATGTGTCGATTCAGCTCGAATATGAGCCCAGATTCCTGCCCGTATTCAAGAAAAACAAAGTCGTATCACATGTTTTGTTTTACCTAGAGGCTAAAAAAGAAGATAGGAAATTCCTTTTCAATCAACAGCGATCAATGATTGAAGAAATCGATAAATTAAAAACGATAAACCACCAGCTTTTATCATTCAACAAACATCCGGTGATTGAGGTGAATGGTTATTTGAAAATCGAAAACTTCAACAAAGGTTTGGAATTGCTGTTTCCCAATTTGAAGAACCATAGAAAAAGCAATTTCTTGGACCTTTGGAGCCAAACCAACCAAACAAAAATCGCCGAAAAACTTTATTTGGTAAGAATCAGTCAGGAGGAGGAGCTATTGGTCTTTGAGGAAATGAATGCGCAAATAAAAAAATTAAAGTTAAAGTTCCACAATATCCATAGACCGAACACCAACAATTCATCCATCTTGATTTCGATCGAAAATCTTAACCAGGACAATGACCGAAACAAAGAATTGACAAAAAAGGCATTTTTGCTTCAATGCACACAAATGCTTTCTTTCGAGTTGGAGGAAAATGAAGCGAATTTTTTGAGAAAGTCAAGCCAGTATATTGTTCAACATTTTGATTTGAATGCCATGTACTTTCTTGAATTCAACCAAATATCCACGCAGAAAACGCTGATCTCTTTTCCAAAAACAAAGGAAGAAGGGATTGCCTACAAAACATACCAATCCCATCAAACACATTTTCTGCCAGTGACAAAAAGAAATATAAAACACGTTTTAAGCAATAAGGTATTTTCTGAGGAAACAAATTTGGCAATGGTCTTCGAGGAATCCCAGTATTTATTGGGGGTACCGATCTATGAACAAGACAGCCAAATTGGAATAATGGTCTATCCATGTACTTCCAAAAAAATAGACATAGATGCTGTCTATCAATTATACAGTTTGACTACAATATTCTACAAAATATACAGCTACCAAAACAGACTCAATGGGAGTGCCTTAGCAATCCCATTCAACCTGGTTAATTAAAAAAACAATAAGAACATGATGAAAAACAAGCACTTGTCGATCAGATTGATAAAATCACGCCGCTTGCAACAAGAGTTTCCTTAGAAAATGATAACAAAGAGTGCTGATCAGGGAAATTCGAGCATTTGGACGATGAGGAATAGTCCAATAGGGAAGAGTCAAAAAAAGTATACATGCGACTGATTATTTAGCAATTTCAGGCCGGACCTGAATGAACAGAAAATCAATTCGTTTTGACTATGAAAGACTCCATCTTATTGGTGTTATAAATTATTGTCTCAAGTACCTGATTTTCTTTCAGTTTCTACCCCATTTGGAAACCTTTTGCATATTACGGATTGAATTGAAGCTCCACCAATCACCACTATCGGGCAATTGGAGCCTGCGTATAAACCCTTGCGCACCTAACATTTCCTCAATTCAGCTTCCGTAACGCTTTAATATCATCAGTTCTATCGCTATAATTAACTTCTAAGTTTCCCAATTACAACAGCGGGTAGCGTGGTCACAAAAATCAAATTTTGATTTGGCTTAGCTTTTGCTAATCGTTCTATCCCATTGAAAAAGTAAAGAAAAAATCAGAATTATTTAAAATAGAGTTTGATTACTTGCTTATTTCCCAAAAAGTCTTCAAAAACGAAAACATGCCTGAATCACTTGCAAAAAAAATACTGATCGTAGAGGACGATTTATTTTTGGGTCTGATCACACAAAAATACCTGAGTAAATTGGGATTTGAGGTCGCAACAGAAGTAAATGGACAGTTAGGTTTGGATCACCTACACGCTACGGATAAATTGCCGGATTTGATCCTGACCGATATAATGATGCCCATCATGAATGGTCTTGAGTTTCTTGAAAACATCAAAAAAGATGAAAAATATAAAAACATACCGGTGTATGCCATCACCTCAATGGCGGAGGAATTGATGGAGGACAAAAAGAATATTGGTTTTGAAAAAATCATCATAAAACCATTCTCCTTGTTGGATTTGTCCATAGAGATCAACACCAGGTTAAAGAAAGAGCAATGACAAACTTCCACAACATCCACAAGGATGGTTACACTCCCGACCAAAAGACTAAGTTGCTCCGTTAATTTATTTGTTCAGTACTGTTTTGCTTCACTGCCATTTCAGTTGCTGTCAAATACATATCTCCCAGCGATAACCTTGTGGGAGGACGTACCTTTTGGTTATAAAAATGCCATCTGGTTTTGTAGACCATTTTCCAACTCTTAGCCATCAGCGCAAGAGTTTTGGTAGAGCTATACTTATTTGATGGACCTTCAGAACCTTTCCATATAGATCTTGTCCGAGGCCCGGCCCCTTCCATCCACGGAGACCCTTATCGCATGTTTTTCAAGGTTAGCAATCCACCAAATTGAAAATGTAAAGGGACTGCCTTGGTCGGAGTTGCCGGTTTCCTCCGGATCTGAAGGGCTTCCTGAAGGACTTATTTGCACTTATTGGCAACATGTCTGGTGAAAAGCCCAAGAAAAAAATCCTCCTGCCGTGTACATCCATCATGGTTTTGAGGCAAAAAAACCTTTGCAATCGGGATGTAATTGATATCGATACCCCATACCTGGTTGGGTATTTGGATCTTGAGAATTCTGAGCAAATATGGCCTAGTGTATTCCCTTAAACCCGTCTTATGCATTGCAAACTCAATTCAATCTTGTAATTAACTGATATTTTTGACTTCCCCCTAAAAGCTTAATAAAACCGGGCATACTTAGGTTTTTATGCCTTTCGAAAATCCAGTGTAACTTTAAATCTAAGATCTTCTTCAATTTCACATGCAAAAATAACACCTTGAATGTGTGCAATTCTTTTACATATATAAAGACCTAAGCCTAACCCTTGTTGTTCAATAAATGCTCTGTTAATTTGGCTGAAGGGCGCTGGATCATAAAATCCCTTTTCACTAAATACATCTTGTTGATTGGATACACAGAAAACCTCTCCTTCATAAAGGACTTCAATGGAACTGCCCAGGCGCGCAAATTTTAAAGCATTTTCAATGAACTCGATAATGTTATAATTGAAAAACTTCAAGTCAAAAGAAATGGGATTGACGGAATCCCAGCCAATTACGGTCAACTTATCATAATGATCTTTAGCGATTTTCTGAAAAAGTTCTAAATCGAAAACAAAATTTGACGGTGCGAGGGTCAAGGTATCCAACCGATTGTAAACAGAAAGTTTATTCAAACTTTCATTGATTCTATTTGCAGACTGCCTCCCAACCTGGATCAATTCCAAAAGCTCAGCTTTATCAAGGTCCTCCAACATGGTTTCCATTAACTCAAAGATGGAAAGAACACCTGCCAAGGGAGTGCGGAATTCATGAAAAGTAATTTTCCGATCCTCTTTCAGCGCCAGGTCAAGTCTATACTTCGCCCAAACTTCGCGCTTTTTCTTTTTTTCCAAACTGGAATACACTGCATTCCACAATGTTTTGGCAGAAACTGGTTTGACCAAATAATCATCAGCACCTTGTTCTATGCCAAATCTTTGCTCTTCTTTGCTGATTTTGCCAGAAATTAGAATCAGTGGCGTGTTTTCCAATCCCACCCTGAGCTTGATTGTGGATAGGAGGCTAAGTCCATCCAATTGTGGCATTGAGATATCAGAGATGATCACGTCAAAATCAATATCTTCCAGGATTTCAAGTGCTTCCCTCCCATTCAAAGCAGTCCAAACATTCATTTTATTGTACTCTAAAATTTCTTTAAAATTAGAAAGTAAATCTATGTCATCTTCTATAATTAAAACTTTACTATTCATCATACTTCTTTAAAAATTAAAGATTACAAAAATATTTATAACAATAAATCCATATATAAATTAAACGAGAAATATAATAAACTAATTTACCGCCAATTTTAATTGACATGAAGGATAAAGGTTGTTTTTTGATTCACTACTGAATCAACTTTAATAGTATAGTTTAATTTTTTACATATTTCCATAACAATGGATAAACCAAGACCTGTTCCTTTAACAGAACCACTATTGGAAGCCCTGAAAAAAGAATTAAAAACCAGTGGAATTTCTTTTTCAGGTATTCCCAGCCCAAAATCCGTAACTTTAATTATTTTATGATTTGCACCAAAATCAACTTCAACTAAGCAGTTCTTATCACTACCCGAAAATTTAATCGCGTTGGTCAAAAGATTATTGATAAGGTATTCAAACAAAACAATATCTGTTTGGAATTTAAACCCCGATCCTGCCCTAAGTAATTGAATTTTTCTGCCCGATAAAGTGGAATTGATTTCGTCTATAATATTTTCAAGAAACTCGTCCAAAGATATATTCTCTAAATTAAGGTTTTTGTCCGTAAAGGATGTCCTTTCCATAATAAGAATATCGTCCAACAGCAGTACAATTTTATTGAGTTGTTTGGAGATTTTAGAAGAATGATTGAGAACCTTGTTCCGGAGATCTAGATTTTCAATTGAATCTGAATGTATTTCAATCATATCTATTGAACTGGATGCCACAGCAATTGGCGTTCTAAATTCATGAGAAGTCATTGAAATAAACCTGGATTTAACAAGATTAAGCTCTTTTTCTCTTTGGAGGTTTTCAAGGGTAGAGACCATCCATCTTCTTTCCGAAGTAACGTCCTGAATAATTCCTTTCATGTAAAATTTGGAGTCCGAAGATTCGAAAACTCTTCCAATTATCCTTGCCCACCTGTTGGGCGATGGATGCACCTTCAGCTTAACGACCCTGTCAAAATAGTTCTCCTCTTTAGATGCTTTTACTATCAGATTATGCAATTCGGTTAAATCTCCAAATTCGAACAAATCGGATAAGCTGTGTTTGTTATACCCCTGATAATCTGCCGGAAACCCTAAAATAGTAAGAGCGATACTAGAAATCACATCAATATCCAAATTAAAATCTTGGTTGATTTTTAAAGAGAAACTCCCAATATTGGCCAGTTTGTAACTTTGATTCAAGAGTTCAATTAAATTTTCTTGTTCTCTAATTGATTTTTTCAAAACACTTAAATCTTCAAGGAGAATGGTATATTCTCTTTCATTACACTCAAAAATAAAATAAACCCTTATATGGAGATCTCCATTTTCAAACTCCAAAAAATCATTTCCATCCAAATAACTTTTATTTTTTACTGAATACCTATTCAGAACAGAATTTATAAGATTGACCAACATGTTCTCACCATATAAACCTATAAACTGTTTGACTCTATCATTAGACAGCAAAATATTTCCGGAATTGTTTACAATTAATATTGGAAGCGGAGAATTCTCAAACAAATTCACATATCTTCTTTTTTGACCATCTAAAAGAGAAGAAAATCGATCTCTTTTTCTTTTACCGATTATATAAACTGTGAAAGTTATAAAAATAATAAAAATTATAAATAAATATATACTACTGTATAATGAACTCAGATATTGCCGATTTCTTAGTTCTATATTTTCTTTGACTCTGTTCTTGTTGACAATTACGCTAAATTTGAATTCATTATTATCATAAAAATTTAACCCCTTGTTGATTGACTTGAGTTCTAAAAATTTTTTCATTTCACCTTTTACATTCGAAACATCATTCTTAGTGATATTTAAATTAATAAGGTCGATAAAAACTGAATCAGAATAATTTTCTGCATAAGAAATATAGGGGTCGTTTTTAGCATAGTTTAAATAATATTCTGAAGAATCAAAATCATCCAAGTGATGAAATACTTTACCCAAATAAAAAAGAGTTTCAATGAAGGCCGTTTTATTTCTATTTTCTTTTAATTCTAAAGATTTTCTCTTAGCTAAATTCAAATCATCAAGAGCAAGATGACATAATCCGGATTGAATTAATATTTTGGCGCGTAAATTTAAAAAAAAGATGTATAGGGATATGTTTTCTTTAACACTCTCCTGATGGATGGCTGAATCCACAATTTCTTGAGATTTTTCCCATTTACCATTTTCAAATAAAATATTGGCATAATTGTACGCTGTCACACTTATTCGTTCAGGAATACCCTGTTTTGCAAAAAAATCAAATGCTTTTTTAAAATGAAACTCGCCTTTATCCCGCTGATTAAAATCCCTGTAAATATGACCATAAGAAATATTTGCATCTGCCAATCCAACCGAATCTTTCATTTCCTCAAACAGTTCAATTGAAAGCTCCAGATATTCAATACTGGTCAAATAATCTTTATCCAGAAATGTGACGATGGAGTTTAACCGATAGGAATCCGCTTGCCCTTTTTTATAATTAATCTCTAAGGACTCAATCAAAGCCTGCGTAGCCAAATCTCCTGAAGTAGACCTTTCAATATATGCCAAATCCCTGGCAACCAAAATAAGAGAATCAATTCTTGCTATTTTTTCAATCTCTTGATTTGACCTAATAGAAAAAATCATGACAAAAAAAACAGAAGCCAATATTAAAAAACCTGCGATGAAAAACCCTTTATGAAATTTTATTTTTTCTTTAATTCTTAGAAAGATGCTTGATTTTTCATTCATTAGGAATGCAATATTTTTTTTCAAACTGTTATTTATAAATTGAAAGCTATAAAAAAATAGTGCTGATACCTTTTTTTTGCGTTTAAAAGTAAATGAAGTGTGCTGTATTTAAATTCAAAACCTTAATCTATTTTATGAATCATAATTAAATAAGGTTTATATATCAATAAACAGCATTTTTTAATTTTAAGTCAAAATAACAAAAGGTCGTTTTATGGACATGCACAATAAAATCCAAGTAAAAAAAGTTTTCACCTTCCAAAACAACTTCTCCTAAGTGAGTTCAATGGTCTAGCTTTATTACTTCCCCAAAATGAGGCCGGAATTTGATTGGGAAAACCTTTTAGTTTGATCTGGAAGGAAAAGGCTTGATCCGATTTTCAACCCGAATTTCAAGACATGGAAAAAGTAACGTAAAGCATCAAACTTAAAGCAAGTTAGATGGAATATGCATTGGATTTTCTAATGGGCTTAAAGATGCAAGAAAATGCGGCTATTTGGAGAAAAAGGAATCTTACGGAATTGCGAAAATTAAAAACAATGAAAAAGCCTGATTATAGAGCAATTTCAGGCAGTTATGGAGGGGCATGCCTAATGGGGGGTTTAACCCGTTCTATTGTTGCGAATGCCTCTCAACACTTTATATATCTGATAATTAATTAGTCCTTTGTTGACTTATATTGACTTCATCATATCAGTGTCAGGAATTGGTCTCCCAATTTTATGATTTTCTTTCAATTTCAATCCCAATTGGAAACCTATTGCATATTTCCATCTAACTTAATCAAGTTAGATGCCCTACGTTACTTTTCCGCTGTCTTAGAATTCGGGTTGAATCCAGCCCAATAATGGGGAATATCGGTTTGGCAAAACCATCTGCCTTCAAGAAAAGTCTCCAGCAGACCCAACTTGATTTTCAATTGCTTTTATTTTTTACAACAAATACAACAAAGAAGCAAAAAGAAATGAAAAGAAATTAATTTCGTTTCAAAATGGTTTAAAATTATCTTTAAGTTTGCCCATCCTTTGGTTTACACTTGAATACGTCTGAAAAGAATATCAAGAAAAACCTTTTCCCTTTGAAAAACAAAACATGAATATCGCAGAAAGACATAAATTCATTTTGGATAAACTCAAGGAAGCCGGAATCGTGAGTGTGGCCGAATTGAGCAAAGCGCTTGACGTCACCATGGTAACCATCAGAAAGGATTTAAAGCTACTTGAAGACAGAAAGCTGCTTTTCCGATCTCATGGCAGCGCCACCCCCACCTCCCCTTATGTCAACGACAAACCGGTGGACGAAAAAAAGCTGGTCATGGTGAGTGAAAAAGACAAAATTGCTCGCCTGGCAGCCGAACTTATCGAAGACGATGATGCAATCATCATTGGTTCCGGCACGTCGGTGACTGCTTTGGCTAGGGCGATTCCAAACCAAAAGAAAGTCACTGTACTGACTGCTGCCTTGAATGTGACCCTCGCCCTGATGGAACATCCAAATATTGAGATCGTCCAGCTCGGGGGGATCGTCAGAAAGAGCAGTTCCTCCGTTGTGGGCCATTATGCAGAAGAAATGCTTGCCAGCTTCTCCTGCAGCAAACTGTTTCTCGGTGCAGATGGCATCAGCCCAGATTTTGGCCTGACCACCTCCAACATGATGGAAGCCCACCTCAACACCAAAATGATCAAATCCGTCCAGAAAGTAATCGTACTGGCAGATTCCAGCAAATTTGGACGAAAGGGATTTGGTAAGGTCTGCGATGTTGATGACCTGGACATGGTGATCACAGATGCGGGAATTCCGGATATCTACAGGATCAAGTTAGAGGAAAGGGGAGTCGAAGTGTTGATTGCGGAGTGAAAAACAAATTGCTTTCCCACTTGAATTCCCTTATACATCATTTCCTGTAAAGCAAAAAGGTAAATTCTCAATCAACCTTGACTGCAGGACTTCTAAATGAACCCATTCAGAAACACCAAAGCTTTGCCCCAATAAAAATTGAATTTCCCCCCATCATTCATCCAACTGTCTTTGACACCCAATCAAAAAGAATGAATTGCCATTAAACCCGTTTTATGCATTACGAACTCAATTCAAGAGTGTAATTCACCGATAGTCAATTAGGGATTGACTATTTTTGACTTCATCCTATTGTTGTCAGGAATTATTCTCCGAATAGTCTGATTTTCTTTCAGTTCAATTCCAATTTGGAAACCTTTTGCATATTTCGGGTTAAACCCGTTTTATGCATTTCCAATCCCATTCCATCCTAAAAACACATCATAACCAGTCTGTTGTTTACTGTTTATGACTTCACCGTTTTGGCACTATGCCCTACTCCCTAAATGATCTGATTTTTTTGCCGCTTCAATACCTATTGGGAAACCCATTACATATTTAGGGTTAAAGAGGCCAATATTGCATATATTTTCAAATTGACCGGAATTGTTCACGGTATTTAAACGCATATTGATGAATCAGAAACATCCGCGTGAAATATCCATAAATCCTCAAATGAATAGGGATGATGCGGTACCCACTATCTAAATGCGTGGGAAATTCTTTTTTCATCCCCTGCTTTTTTTTAAGTTTGGACTCCAATCATCCAAACAGATGGCCTCCAAAAAACTAGAGAAAGGATTTAGAAAAGCACGCTTCATCGTATACAAAGAAACCAGTCACAACCCAATAGACAACCTTTGGGCATTTTTTGGTTCCCTTCTTGCCCTAAGTGGAATAGGGTTGCTGCAAATCGGATCCAACATGGATGGAACCCAGGATTATTTGTTTCTGATTGGTGCTTTTGGTGCCACTTCGGTTTTGCTCTTTGGCGCCCCCAACAGTCCACTGGCACAACCCAGGAATATGATTTTCGGAAGTCTTCTTTCAGCGATTATCGGCGTTACCGTATATGCCCTATTCCATAATATCGGGTATTTTTGGTTTTCCTCAGGTTTGGCAGTGTCCTTGTCCATATTGGCCATGCAATTCACCAAAACATTACATCCTCCAGGTGGTGCCATTGCTTTAATCGCAAATATTGGTTCAACGGAAATCAAGGAAATGGGCTATTGGTATGTGGTCAACCCGGTTTTGACCGGTGTACTCCTACTTTTTTCGATTGCATTGGTGTTTAACAACATCTCCAAAAACCGGATATACCCTTACCGGGAGGTAAACATCCGAAAACTCAGCTACATGCAAAAGGTGCTGTTTTGGCGACCGGTTGTTGTAAAAAATGAAAAATGATCGGTTTTTTCCAACCCGTTCAGCAAAGGCCAGATCAGTTTTCAGAAATAAAATTTAAAGCTGGTTCTTTTTTTTGTGAACAAACAAAACCTCCCTATCTTTGCCCCACTGAACCCACTCATATTCACTGAGAGAATGGCACAAATCCTAAACGAAAAGCAAAAAGAACTCATCGAAAAAATCGGAGTCATCCACGAACAACATGGCATGCAGCCATTGATGGGGAGGATTCTCGGACTTATTTTGGTGATCGAAGAAGCTGAAGTAACTTTTGACGATATCGTGACGCATCTCAATGTCAGCAAAAGTGCAGTGAGCAACGCACTAAATTTTCTGCAACTCCAAAGGTTTGTCATTTACAGGACCAAACCTGGAGAAAGGAAGCGTTATTTTTATCTGGATATCGAAGACTGGGACCAAATCCTCAAGAAAGAGCTTTGCAACGTGGCAGACATCAACTCTTTTTTCAAAGAGGTCATCGAATTAAGGGGAAATGCAAAACCCGAATTTAACAACAAACTCAAAGATCTCTGCGAATTTCTTGAATATCTGAAGGAAGAAATCCCCCTGATGTTTGAAAGATTCAAAAAAAACAAATCCTAGAAAAATTTGATTTATTAGTTCTTTTTTTACTGAACTTTAAGAATAAACTACTCAAAACAATGTTTACTACTGTGTTAAAGAAATATTTGCTAAGCTTTGGGCTATTTTTCAACCTACCGCTGCAAACGCACCTGGCCACTCCCCAGCAGGAAATTTTGCTGGAAGACACCCCGATCGATCAATTCGAATCTGAAGGGTCTGCATAAGTTTGATTTAACCCGAAATATCAAATAGATTTTACAATAAGGGTTGAAACTAACAGGAAATCAGATGATTGGGAGATTGGGGTAGCGTTTCGATTTGGTGAAGTCAAAAATAAAACAACTTACTGATTCTTAACCAAAATCCGGCTGAATTGAAATTGGCAATGCACAACACGGTTTTAGCATCAAGTCCATGGATATAACAGGCAATCTTGGACGGGTTGTCTGCTCCTTGGTACCAACAATCAAATATTTGACAAAAATGAAAATGAATCACTATACACAACTCCGGAAAATCATTCAAGTATTCCACCAATATGGGATCCATTTGTTTGGGAAAAGAAAATTCGATAACCTGTACCATGACTTGAAAATGGAACCCATATTTGTGATGGGATTAATTTTTGAGCTGGAACTGGCTTCCACCATGCAGCTAAATGATGAAGATGCTTACAGTGCCCAAGTACCTGCCCAAATCATCCAGAAATTGATCGGCGGTAAAGAGAGGCATTAACGTTTTCTGGGAACATCAAAAAAAAACCTAACTGGCTTTAAGAAAGCAGTTAGGTTTTAATTGAGTGATGACTAAAAATTGGGTGATTATAAATTTCCTGAACGACACTGCTCAAGTTTATTTGAGGTGCTGGAGGGATTCAGGAGAAAGGGTTCAAGCAACTACTTTTCTGGTTTCTAATTTTTTTGAGGTAAAATAAAAATACATAAATCCAAATTGCGGAACCAGTATCAACAAGCTCGTGGTAAGAATGGATCCTGCCGAAAATCCAATTTCCAAACCAAATAATTTCATTCCTATGGCGATAATGGCTACGGAAAAGAGTGCAAAAACATTGGCGAAAATTAATTTTGTCTGGTTTTTCATGGCCATCTATTGCTTTGTATATCAATAATAAATTCAAATATGGGGTAAAAAATGCGGTTTCCAATCGATAATTTTTCAGAACCAACCCACTCTATCCACCTGAAAAAGAACAGAGTAATAATTTTTTTTTATGCATTTCATAAATTGCATCTCAATATTTGAAAATTGCATTTTACCATTTATTGTTGCACTTATGGTTTTATTAATACAAAAAAAATAATTGAAAATAATTTCATGTTTTTATAACCGCTCCTCAATTTTTCATTTTTGTGAGAGCATATATTGGCTAATATTGATTTGCCATGAACAATTTGAGACTCCTTTACAATTCACTTCTTCTCCTTGGTTTACCAATGATCTTTGCTTGTTCTCCTTCCGAAAAAACAGCAATGGAGGAATACTTGGTGGAGGAAACAAAAGAACAAAACCCAAAACCTTCGACAAGACCAAAAACGAGCTTCAACGAAGAAAATTGGTCAACCGATTATTCCAATATCCAAGTATCCATCGGTGAGATCCAATTGGTGAATGAGGCGTTTGTCGTCGAAGTGAAGGTCATGACGAAACGAGAAAATTACCACATCGAAATCCTTGGCAATCTTTCGGACGGAAAAGGAAATATTACAGGATCCCGAACGGATTCCTTTTATGGACCGGATAGTTTTGAACACACCTTTCGCTTTGAAAAAGTAGAGGGGTTTCTTCCACATTTGTTATTGCTTTCGATTTACAATCCCATTGATGGCAATTGGAACGACTTGACTTTTACCTATTTTGACAATGGAGAAGAGTAAAAGCCCTCTTAAAAGGGGAACACAGAAATCTTCTTGACAAAAAGAAAACTTTGGGATTAAGGTATTTTTGACACAAATCAGTACAGCAATGAGCGAATCATTAAAAATAGGAATTATCGGCTTGGGCCGCATGGGCAAAATTCACCTTGGAAATCTATGCACCAAAATTATGGGAGTGGAAGTCATTGCCGTGATGAATCCTTCCCAAAAGGGATTGGCGATCTCCAAAAGATACAACATCCCCCTTACGACCACCAATGTGGATGTCATCTTTAACCATCCCAATATCGATGCAGTGGTCATCTGTTCTCCAACCGACACGCATTCCGATTATGTAAATAGAGCCGCAATAGCAGGAAAAGCTATCTTTTGTGAAAAACCACTCGATCTTTCGTTGGAGAAAGCTTTGAATACGCTCCGGATCGTCAAGGAGGCCAAGGTCCCATTGATGATGGCCTTCAATCAGCGCTTGGATCCTACTTTTGAAGAGGTGAAAAACAAGATTATGGAAGGGAAGGTTGGTCAGATCCATACGATACATATCATCAGCAGAGATCCTACCCCACCTCCCATTTCGTTTATCAAGCATTCTGGCGGTTTGTTTATGGACATGACCATCCATGATTTTGACATGGCCCGCCACTAAGTCGGCAAGGAAGTGTTGGAAGTTTTTGCCAAAGGCTACAATCTATTGGACCGGGAAATCGGAGAGGCAGGCGATATCGATACAGGAATCATCCTGCTTACCTTTGAAAACAACATCACTGTAACCATCGAAAACAGCCGAAAGGCAGTTTATGGCTATGACCAACGTATCGAAGTCTTTGGATCACTGGGCATGATACAGGCGAATAACCCCTTGAAATCAAACACCGAATTTTCGGATGAATCGGGAACGCATTTACCGCGAAACCTGGACTTTTTCATGGACCGGTATCTGGTTTCCTATCAGCGGGAAATGGAGGCTTTCATAGATGCATTGAAAAACAAGACGCCAATGCCCATCACGGGAGAAGATGCTCTGCATGCCATGAAAGTAGCCATTGCCGCCAATATCTCTGTCCATGAAAACCGTCCCGTGAAAATCAGCGAAGTGGGGTAGAAACCTGAAAATAAATAGTTCTTTTTCCTTTTCAGGTATTTGTCATTTTCAAATTTCTCTTTGGTACAGGAAATATCTAACCACAGGTTTTAAATGCCAAAATTGCGCTCTCCATTCTTTTCAGAAAAAAACTGACCTTGCCTATTCTACCTTTGTCCTAAAAATCCGTTATTTTTGATTTATTCAGCTTCATAAAAATAAACCCCTAAACCCGAAATATGTATTGGGCTTCCTGATAGGTTTGAAAATGCATAAAACGGGATAAACGAAAAACACCTATGAAAAACCTTGATTTTTATTGCTCTTTACCACGCATCGCAACACTGATGTTGATGGGGATTTTCCTGTTTTTCAATCCCCAAAACCTGACCGCACAGTCAGAAAGCAAGGATTTCATTGGCCCATGGGACCTTACCTTGGAGATGAACGGAAAATCCGCGCCTTCCTGGCTGGAGGTGAAATCATCCGGAATCAAGACATTGGTTGGTCATTTCGTAGGAAATGATGGCAGTGCACGACCGATTTCCAAAGTGAATTTTGAAGGAGGCAAGATTTCCTTCAGCATTCCTCCACAGTGGGAAAATACAGACAAGGAGCTGTTTTTCGAAGGGAAATTGGAAAATGGAAAACTGATCGGGACCATCGATCACCCGACGGGAAACAAATATCCATTTGTGGGTGAAAAAGCTCCCTTATTGGAACGAAAAGCCAAGCCAACTTGGGGGGAACCCATCAATATATTCAACGGAAAGGATCTTTCCGGTTGGCATGCCGACAAAACAGAAAACCAATGGCTGGTGAAAGAGGGCATCCTCAGCAGCCCAAAAGCAGGCGCCAACCTGATCACAGATGAAAAATTTGAGGATTTTAAGTTGGTGGCTGAATTCAGGTATCCAAAAAACAGCAACAGTGGGATCTACCTCAGGGGAAGATATGAAGTACAGATCGAGGACAATCCTGGTACACCTCCCTCCTCGGTATATTTTGGCGGGGTTTATGGATTTGTGACACCAAATGAAATGGTCGCAAAATCAGCTGGCGAATGGCAAACCTTTGAAATCACCCTAATCGGCCGCAGGGTCACGATCATCGCCAATGGCAAAACCATCGTCTGTGACCAAATCATCCCGGGAATCACCGGTGGGGCCTTGGACAGCAAGGAAGGCGAAGCCGGTCCAATCATGCTTCAAGGCGACCATGGCGTGGTCGAGTTTAGAAAATTGGAATTGACAAAGGGAGAATATTGAAGAGACATTTAAAAAAATGAATTCCAGAGGAGCAACCCAAGCGGTAAGCTCCTCTTTTTTGCTTTTCACCTAATTTGGAGAATTTGTTTTACAAATCCCTTTCCCGGCGAGCCTCTTCCCTCTCAAGGGTTCTGAGGTACAAGTCCTCTACTTTTTTTCTCGCCCAATCTGTTTTTCTTAAAAATTTCAGACTGGAATTGATGGAGGGATCATGGGTAAAGCAGCGGATCGTGATCCTTTCCCCCAGTTTTTTCCAACCGTATATTTCCACCAAATAATCCAACATGTCCACCAATCTCACGCCATGCAGCGGATTGAAGGGTTGGTGTTTTGGGTCTAGGTTTTCCTTGTCTTTTTCCATGCCCCCAAAGTTAGGAATAATTCAACCCGAAATATGCATTGGGATTCCAAATGGGTTTGAAAGGACAAGAAAATCAGACCATTTGGAGAATACCGTTCAGCACCGATCTGGCAGAGTTAAAAAATAAACAACCATTTGTTTATCAAGCATTTAATGACTAGGGCAGGATTGAAAATGCATCACACGGAATCAAAAAATTGTGGTGGGAGAAATGCAAGAGGGAATTAAGTTTGCCTGAGCATTCTCTAAAATCGGCCATGTCCGAAGCCTAAAATAATCAGTTTTGAAAACCTTCCCCTAGGAAAATGTATTGCTCTTATTGCCTATTTTCACTTTTCATCATGTCAAGGAATCGCTCCATCATCAGGTCATCTCCCTTTTTGAAAGCCGAACGGACGGCGATATTCCCATGAACCGTTCGTAGGTTTTCAAGCAAGACTGGAGCATCCAAATTATTCGACAGGAGAAAATCACTTACCTCCTGCCCTCTCTTTCCCGCTTGGCTTCCTTCAAAAGCAAATGGAGCAGTCACTAAACATCTCAAGCTGTCCTCATTTTTGCGGTGACACAGTTTCCCCGCCAGGGAACGGCATAGGACAGAACCGCTGAATTTCCCAAGCCCTGCGATCAAAAGCACCATGCCTTTTTTTCCCTCCAAAAAATCAACAATCTCCAGATCCAATTCCCGATCCAACTGAAGTTCCGTTTTCAAAAACCTTTTTTCCTCAAAACAATCATAAACTTCCAAGGGAGGATAAAACGAAAAAAAACGTGCATTTTCCGGCATCTGATCAGGTTGTCGGTCAGAAATCAACGTTATCGAAGAAAGATTGTATCCTTGAAGGTGATCAGCCACCCAGCGGGAACCGACCGTCCCCAAACCCACGACATGGATTTCGCGGAGATTATGCTTGGATCTGCTCTTCCCAAATGCTGTCGCAGGAAAAGACAAAGTGAGGGCAAGGGCTTTGAGCAGGTTGCGTCGTTTCATGGTTTTTTGGTGATTTTGTTATTCATTGACAGTTGATCTTTCGAAATAAAAGGGCTGAACTGAAGTCCAAATTATCCAAAAGGACGGGGAAACAGAAGGAATCGAAATATATTGACACCAATTGGCAGAGAATTGATGATTTTGAAAATATGCCTTCCTGACCTATGAAAAAACCTGATGGTGAATGTCAAATTCGAGAGGTCAGGATTGGAGTAATTTTTGATAAATTTTAAGGGTTTTGGCAAAATCACGGGCTTTGGCAGCATTGCTAAAGCTGTACGCTTCCTTCAGGCCTGTTTTGCTTTTGATATTGATATTGCCGTAAAGACAAACCGGGATCTGGTAATTTTCTTTGAACCTTCGGTCGGGGCTGCCATCTTTGTTGGCCTTTGCCCATGATTTCCCAGTGATCTCCGCATCTTCAGGGATTTTTTCTTCTTCTAAAAATTTTTGGGAACTGTACTCAAAGTCAATTTCACGAAGATCCAACAAACCAAAATTCTTCTCAGAATCGACGATGGCCATAAAAAACGGATAAACATACAAATCACCCCCATTGGCATTTTCAAAATGCAAGGCTTCATATTTCGACTTAATGATTTCAAGGTTTCCAAAATCAAAATTCACCTCCACCCGAGTGACAGTTTGAGTTGCTGCAGAACGGCTTCCTGGAAAATTATTGGGAGAAAACGAGGTGATGTCCCAGATTTTAGCACAGGTCAAAAGAGAAGTATATCTGGAAAGCAGTGATGTATACGCCGATTCGATTTCTATGTCCGTTTGCATGTCAATGTTGACAAAGCAGCCAGCAAGTTGCTTTTCCAGGTCGGCTAAATATTCCATCTTTTCATCCCGATTATTTCTGAACCATTTGATAAAAAACCCGATAATCAAAAAGTAAGAAATGACCAAGAGTATTTTGCTCCACTTCAAGCTTGATCCCGCAATTTTGATTTCTTGAATCAATTCGTTTTTTTCTTCGTAACAGTTGACCAAAGTCTCCTGAAGCCTTTTTAACCCTTCCGTGGTGGTGGTGGATAGATTCTCGGCTAAGGGTTGTTGCTCCCCGCGCATTCCATTCCCATCCTCCAAAAAATTGTTTGAAAGATTTCGGCTTGCAGGCGAATGTGGAGTTGTTTTCCCACCGACTCTCTTTCGGTCATAGATCCCGGTACCGGGAATCCCCGTGTTCAAAAATGTTCCCTGCTTGTTAAAATTCAAGCTAGCACCCGGCACTCCGACGGTGGTACTGATTCCTGTCTTGCTAAAATTCAAGGTAACCCCCGGAAACAAGCGTACTCTTCTTCTAAACCTCATGGTCTTCAAGTTTAATGGTTGAAACAATTCCTCCCCAAACCGCCCCTCTCCCAAAATTGCTCAGGAAAAACCTACTGTGGCAAAACATCCGAGATAGGAGAGTATCAAACCAGAGACTGATTCTGAAATGCCCGCTCTACACCACAAGATAGACCGGGCAGGAGTATTTACCAGAGACAAAAGGTAGATGTTTTTTCTAAAACCAACCTTAAAAATCCTGAGGAACAAGTAAACGTGTTTGGCACGAGAAGCTAAAGCCTGTAGTTTTTTTCAGATGAAACTGAATCTTTCCAGAAAAAGGGAAAGAGTAAAATCGTTGGGAATAAGTGTTTTTGGCAGGGGATAAGTTTTGTGGGGACAATGTTAAAGCCAAATAAACATGATTGATCAAAAATGATGTATGGTGACGAATAAAAAACCCCACCTAAATTCTTAATGAGGGAGGAGTGGAAAACTACTTCTCGGGAAATTCCTGATCCGGACTGGGTTCTTTCACCCTATTGTGTGCATAGTCTTATTCAGCATCTTTGTCTTAAGCTTTTGTTCTCCTTTTCAAAATCTTCCCAAGTTTAGGGGACTAAGGGGATGACGGAGGCAATTGCTGTTATTGCGGTCACTATTAATTTTGAGCTCATCATTTTTTTAATTGAAACAAATAAAACAAATAAGATTGGATGAGACGCCTATACTCACTAAAGAATTAAAAATACACCATCCATCCCCTACCTTAAATTCTAGGCACCACTTTTGCAAGCGCAATAAAAAAATTATTCAACAGATTTATGAAGTTTAGAATTGTCTCTGTATTTGCCTTGGTCGCACTTATTTTTTCCTGCGAACAAAAACCCTCCCAAACAGAAATTGCCGAAGTCCTGGAATCCTTGATCGATGTTTCGAAAAATGATTCCAGCTTGGTTGATGCCTATCGTGAAAATGAGTTCCAACCTGTTTGGACCCAAAGCGGCGGGCTAAAGAAAGTAGCTGAAAATTACTTGGAGGCCTTGGATGAAGTGGTTTTTGATGGTTTGGAGAAAACCGACTACCTCACCGAAGAATTGGCTCAGCTTATTGAAGCTTCCAAGAAATCAAAGGATCCTATGGTTTTGGCCACTTTAGATCTTGCGATGAGCAAATCCTTCCTGACACTTGCCTCCGACCTGAACATCGGTAAAATAGATCCGGGAAAGCTCAACATCGAATGGAAAATGGATCGCAAAATCCCCACGGAAAAATACAGCGAGGTATTACTTGCCATCGCTGGTGGTGAATCGCCGGAAAAAAGCTTGGCCAATCTTAGACCCGACAATTCCGAGTACAACAAATTGCGTGAGCAATTGAGGAAATTAATCGCTGAGCCTTTGGTCGACTCCTTGCAAGTGAAAAACTTTGAAGGCAAAATCGAACAAGGCGATCAACATGAGGCCATACCTTCCATCCGGAAAAAACTGGCTTTTTGGCAGGAACTGAAATCCGAAGGGACCGGAAATGTCTATTCGGAAGATATGTTCAAAGCGGTAACCCATTTTCAGAAGCGCCACGGCTTGATCGATGATGGTGTCATCGGTGGGGATTTTATCGAAGCGATCAACTATGGCCAAGCGGATTTGATCACCAAAATCAAAGTGAATTTGGAACGTTGGAGATGGTTGCCTGATTTTACCGAAAACGACAAAGACAAGGTGATTGTCAATATCCCGGATTTTCGTCTTTTCTACATCCAAAAATCTGACACCATCTTGACCTCAAAAGTTATCGTTGGAAAAGATTACAGGCAAACCCCTGTGTTTAAATCAGACATGACCTACTTGGTACTTAGCCCAACATGGACACTTCCGGAAACCATCCTTTGGGAAGATGCAATTCCTTCCATCCAGAAGGATATCAGTTACTTGGACAAACACCAAATGAAAGTATTGGATTTTGACGGAAACGAAGTCAATGCAAAGAAAATCAATTGGAAAAGCCTGAAAAGCAAAGGAGATTTCCCTTATATGATCAGACAGTCACCCGGAAAACTGAACCCATTGGGTCAAGTGAAGTTCATGTTCCCAAATGATTACAGCATTTATATCCACGATTCCCCGGCTCAAAGCCTGTTTTCCCAAGACGAAAGGACTTTCAGTTCTGGCTGTATCCGAATGGAAAAACCCAAGGAATTTGCAGAGCTTTTGTTGGCGGAAACCGATGATTGGGATGCGTCCACGATTTCCGATTCCATGAATTTGGAGCAAGAGAAAAATGTTAGCTTAAAGAAGAGCCAAGAAGTCTGGATCCTTTATGTTTCTGTTTGGGACATCGCTGGAAATGTAGCCGTCAGAAAGGATGTCTATGAAATGGATAAAAAACTGGCCGCTGCCATGTCACTTCCTGTATCCACCTTCTTCTTATAAAATTTAATTCTTTAATTCTCCCTTTTGAAAACGGAGAATAACTGATTCCAAAATTTGATTGGCTTCTGGATATCGCTTTCAAGTGGTATCCAGAAGCCTTTTTTTGAATCAAATGGTACTCCTATTGCTTTTAGTATGCTTACTTTCCCCCTCTTTTTTAAGCGCTCCTTTTTTGGAAAATGCCCGGAAAGCAATTCAATTTTCAATATTTCTTATCCTCCAAATAACCCCGAACCCGACAAATAATTGTTTCCTTCATGGATGAATTTGCTTTCTCATGCAGGGAATTTGCTTTGTGAATTCTCCTTTTTGCTTCAAAATCGGGATTCATTTTTTGATTCCAGACATTTTTCAGCTTTCTTTCCAGAACAACCACGCACTTGAAAAAAGTTAATCCATTATCTCACATGCCAAACTCAAAATCAAACCACCTTTTGTTTGCACTATTAATGTCCATCACCTTACTGGCAAACCTATCGTGCTCATCCACTGCTGAAGAAAACGATTGGATTTCCCTTTTCAATGGCAAAGACTTTGACGATTGGACAGTGAAATTTCACCACCATGACGTGGGGGACAATTATGCCGAGACTTTCAGGGTTGTGGACGGTAACCTTCAAGTGAATTATGACGGTTATCAAAAATTTGAGAACAGATATGGCCATTTGTTTTACAATCAACCTTATGGTTCTTATCATTTCAGCCTTGAATACCGTTTTACCGACCAATGGATGGAGGATGCACCTGATTATACTTATAGAAACAGCGGGATCATGTTTCATTCCCAAGATCCAAAAACAATCCTGAAAGAGCAGGATTGGCCTATTTCTGTAGAATTTCAACTGTTGGCGGGTTTGGGTGACGGGAAACCCCGACCGACAGGCAATATGTGTTCTCCGGGTACTGAAGTGATTTTTGAGGGAAAGATGGATCCCCGACATTGCATTGACTCCTCCTCGGACACCTTTGAATGGGACCAATGGGTCAAGGCCGACCTGATTGTTTTTGGGGATTCCCTCGTAATTCATCTGATCAATGGAGATACGGTCTTAAGATACACACATCCTCAAATCGGTGGTGGTGTGGCCAACAACTATGATACGGCAATCAAGGAGGACGGAAAAATGTTAAAGGAAGGATTTATAGCAATTCAGGCGGAAGGACAAGGAATCGAATTTCGGGAAATAAAAATAAAAATATTAGAGTAATGTTTAACCCTTGTAACACTATCCCGAAAAGTTTGCAAATAGATTTTTGATTATCCAATATTTGCACTTTACCTTATTCTCCGAATAGTCTGATTTTCTTGCAGTTTCAACACCTATTCGGGAACCTAATGTGTATTTGGGTTAAATCATGAACACCCTTTCTATTTTAAGAATGCCACAGGCCAGATTTCTGTAGTTTCATTCGAGATCTACCCAAATCTGTCCAGAGGTCTTTTTGATTTGAGATCCCTTACGACCAAGACCCAGTCCTCCTCCAACTCCAGATACCCATAATCGAAACAGTAGATGTATTTTTTGCTTTGTGAATTCGTGAATTCATGTGTCCTGAATTTAAAATCATACCCTTGTCGAAGCAATCGGTCTTTCGGAATACGAACCGTCTCGACTCCATCCTCCAAGATGTTGTCTAAAATCTTCCAGTTGATATTCAATTGTCTGAGGTAAACTCCCTTTGATGAGTTTTCATCAAATTTTTTCAGGTTGTTGAAAGTATTCCTGCAATAATCATCACAATATTTTTTATCAGACCTTCCCCGGATGATTTTATTACAATTCAGGCAATTTTTATCTTCTATATACATAAAAATGTATTTTAAATAAATAAATTTAAAATGATCAAGTAAATAATGGATTAAATTTAATTGTTACATAAGTCAAAAAAAATACCCAATAGAGGGTATTTTTTAGTGTTTTTGCTGCTATTAAAGGAGATTTTTCTGGATAACTGCCAAAACACAAAAAATTCTCCCTCTTTCAATGAGGAAAATTGAAAAAATTCAAGCGTTAAGATTTTTGATCAATCTACGGCTTTTACTGGTTGGGGGATTTTCGAGACTTTCCCCTTTTCCAATGATTGGAGAATTGCACTGTTTTCAATAGTGGATCATTGACAGAATCTTTCATTTTTTAATGAAATTGAGTTGAAAAAATAAATTCATTGATATAAATCATTCTTTATATTATTACATTTTATTATTTTTATATCAATTTAAAATCAATTAATAAACCTAAAACCAATTTATTATGACCACTTTAATAAAAAGAAGAAACGGGCCGTTTTCCAGCATTCTTCCTGAAGTATTCAATACCGAAAGATTGTTTGGGCCAAGTCTTATGGATTTGGAAAGGACCTTCTGGGATACCGAGAAAAACTTTGATGTCCCTTCTGCAAATGTCAGGGAAACTCCAAAAGAATTTATGGTTGACGTCTCCGCACCAGGATTCGACAAGAAGGATTTCAAAATAGAGTTTTCCGAAGGCATGCTGACCATCCATGCCGAGAAGGAAGAAAAAACTGAAGAAACCAAAAAGGATTACATGCACAAGGAATTTTCCTATTCCTCCATTCGGCGCACCTTCAGCCTTCCCGAAAACATCAAAGAGGATAAAATAGAAGCCAAATACACGAATGGAATTCTACATCTTGTCCTTCCCAAAAAGGAAGAAGGTAGAAATAAAATAACCAAGGAAATCAAGATAGGTTAGCATCCAAAGTTTTCCCAAACGCCGACTTGGAACTGTATTCCAAGTCGGTTTTTTTTTCTTCGCCAAACAATAGCGTTCATCCTAAAAAAAATGAACTCGGTAAAGTTACAATGGCCGTGATTTGCTGAGTATATTTGGCAAATATTTAAACAGCCGCAAATGAAATTTTTAAAGGGTTTTCTTTACCTATTCTTCCCATTTTTTCTACTGAGCTGCAGTGGGCAGACCTTTAGGATTCTTGAAAAACCCATTCAATTCGATGAAGAAAGGGAACGATTGTCCCTAGAATACCTCAAAAACCGACATGGTATTGACAAAACACAAGCCACCATCGCTCCCACAATGGTCGTGGTCCATTGGACCGCGGTGAATACATTGGAAGCTACTTTTGACATCTTTAATCCCGTGAATTTGGGAGGGCGGCCAGAATTGACCACGGCGAGTAACCTGAATGTGTCTGCCCATTTTTTGGTGGACAGAGATGGTACCATTTTCAGATTGTTGCCGGACACTACCTTTGCAAGACATACAATTGGCTTGAATTATACTGCCATCGGCATTGAAAATATTGGGGGGCCGGATGCTCCACTGACCAAAGCACAGCTCGAGGCCAATGCAGCATTGATAAGATACCTGAGCAAAAAACACGCGTTGACTTATTTGATCGGACACCATGAATACCAAGGTTTTCAGGGATCTGCTATCTGGAAGGAAACCGATCCCAATTACCTTACCCAGAAAGTGGATCCCGGACCAAAGTTCATGAAAAGACTGAAAAGAAAATTGGAAGACCTCAACTTGAAAAGCAATCCCTGAAACTGAATGACGCCATTATTTTTGTCCAAATCGATCGTGAACAACAACTTACTAAAAGCCCTTATTCTGG
The DNA here is from genome assembly GCF_030656585.1 of Rhodonellum sp. Classification (NCBI taxonomy): domain Bacteria; kingdom Pseudomonadati; phylum Bacteroidota; class Cytophagia; order Cytophagales; family Cytophagaceae; genus Rhodonellum; species Rhodonellum sp. The sequence continues at coordinate 49,516 of NZ_JAUSPP010000017.1, read as the reverse complement.
GATTTATTTTCCTTGTATTGGGCGCCTGTGCCTCAAAGCAACCCATTGCAAAGACCGGTGGAGCAACAGCCACCAAACCGATTCCTGTTCCTGCAAAAGAGCCTGCCCCCATTCCTTTGCCTTCTCTTCCTGAAATCCCAAAGAATAAGGGGATTTTCAAGGTTTGGGAAGTCGATATGGTTCCTAGCAAACGGGAATTTCGCGGGATATGGATCGCTACGGTCGGCAACATCGATTGGCCAAGCTCCTCAAGGGATCCTTTTTCGAAACAAAAAACCGATTTTATTAACTTGTTGGATTATTACCAAAAAATGAATTTCAATGCCGTAATCGTCCAAATAAGGACTTCCGGTGATGCTTTTTACCCTTCCCGTTTGGCGCCTTGGTCAAAATACCTGACTGGAAAAGAGGGCCAAAAGCCGCTTACCGATGAGGATCCGCTGGCCTGGATGATCTTGGAAGCACACAAAAGAGGAATGGAATTTCATGCCTGGTTCAATCCCTATCGCGCAACCGTGGACTTGGACCTCAAAAAACTCAGTCCAGAACACGATTATTTCAAGCACCCCGAGTGGATGATCAAATATTCGAACAAGTATTATTACAACCCAGGACTTCCCGCCGTACAGCAGCACCTGACAGAGGTGATACGGGAAGTGGTCCAAAATTACGATGTGGATGCCGTCCATTTCGATGATTATTTTTACCCTTACAAAGTGGACAAACTTGTGTTTGACGATTTGGTCTCCTATAAAAAACATGCCACAACCGGACAGAAACTGGAAGATTGGAGACGGGAAAATGTGAATAAACTGATCAGCGCTGTTCACCAAGCCATCAAGTATGAAAAACCATGGGTCCAGTTTGGCGTAAGTCCATTTGGCGTTTGGAGAAACAATGACAAAGATCCCAATGGCTCCAAAACCAGGGCCACGTCCAATTTTGACGACCTCTATGCTGATCCAATCACTTGGATGAAAAATGGTTGGATTGATTATTTGATCCCACAGCTTTATTGGAGCATGGATTACAATCTGGCTTCCTACCGGGAGCTTGTCCAATGGTGGTCAAAAAATAATCACGCCACCAAAATCTATATCGGCAACAGCCCCTATAAAATTCGGGACAATGCAGACCAAGCCTGGAACGATCCCTTGGAAATCCCAAAACAAATTGACTTGACCAGAACCACCTCCAACATCTCTGGAAATGCTTATTTCAGTGCCAGATCGCTCTTTGTCATCAATAAAGATGTGGCCGAACACATCCGCATAAACCATTACAACAAACCCGCTTCACCTCCCCAATTCACGCCTAGAAACCGAATGCAACTAGAGGATCCCGAAACGCCCACCATCGTCCCGCACAAGGGTGGTTTTGCCCTGCAATACAACGCACGCATCAATGTTTCCTTCAGATATGCCCTCATTCATTCCGCCGCAAACCTCAAAACACTTTCTGAGAGATCGGCACTTATGGAAACAAAAAAAGTCTACCTTGGGTCGGACAACAGGACCTTGATCCCGCTGGAATCTGGGACAAACAAAAAATTTATTGCCATTAGCCTTGTCGATCATTTTGGCAGGGAAAGCACCCCTGCAGTATTTGAAATTTATTGAGTCTTCAAAACTCCCTGCCCAATATGCAAGACATGATCGTCCGATTGGTGGACCTTCCGGAAATCGGCAAAAATGAAAGTGCATTTGCACAGAAAAACATCCTTTTCAGAAGACCGATAGCTCCGGAAAAGTCCATGGTTCAGGACTGGGTTTTTGCAAATTTTGGTCAGTATTGGTCGAATGAGGTGGAAGTTGCTTTTTCCAACATGCCACCTACCTGTTTTATTGCTCAAAAAGAGGGTGAAATCTTGGGTTTCGCTTGCTATGAAACCAGCTCCAGGAATTTTTTTGGCCCCATGGGGACATCGGAATTCTTTAGAGGCCAAGGCATTGGGGAAGTGCTTTTGGTAAAAAGCCTTCTATCCATGAAAGAAATGGGCTATGCCTACGCCATCATCGGTGGAGTCGGACCAGCTGATTTTTATAAAAAGGCAGTTGGAGCGACTATAATAAAGGGTTCGGAAATCAGTATTTACCAACACCTCCTTCCCAAAAAATCATGAGTAAACCCATCAAAAACAATCCCTGGTATTGGGTTCCTCCACTTTACCTGACCGAAGGCATCCCCTATGTCCTGATCATCACGGTTTCTGTGATTATGTTCAAAAACTTGGGTGTGGACAATTCCGATATAGGCTTGTACACCAGTTTCCTATATCTCCCCTGGGTGATCAAACCCTTTTGGAGTCCCTTGGTGGATCTTTATGGGACCAAAAGGAAATGGTTTCTGGTCATGCAATTGATCCTTTCCATTACTTTTTTGGGTATTGGTTTGTCCTTGCCCACCAATTCTTTCTTTCTGCTCAGTTTGGCCTGTTTTTGGGTTGCCGCATTTGCTTCAGCGACCAATGATATTGCCTCCGATGGTTTTTATCTTTTGGCACTCAAGGAGGACCAGCAATCCTTTTTCATCGGCGTTCGCAGCACCTTTTACCGGGTTGCGATGGTCACTGGGCAGGGTTTGTTCGTGATTGTGGCAGGTTATCTCGAACAAAGACTTGGCGACAATACGCAAGCTTGGTCCATTACAATGGTGATGGTGGCAATTTTGATGCTGGTATTGACAGTAGTTAATCTATTGACGACCCCTAAAGTTGAATCACAGAAAGAATATGTGAAAGAGGAAGCGCTCACCTTTGGCAAGGTGTTCCTGAGCTTCTTTCAAAAAAAACAAATCGGAATTGCCTTGGCCTTCATTTTAATGTACCGATTGGGAGAATCCCAGCTGGTCAAGATGGCGGCTCCATTTTTATTGGATGCCCGAACGGAAGGAGGGCTCGCACTGACCACAAGTGAGGTGGGTTTGATTTACGGCACATTTGGCATCATCGCCCTTTCCGTTGGCGGCATCATCGGTGGCATCGTCATTTCCAGAGATGGATTGGGAAAATGGTTGCTCCCCATGATTTTAGCTCTAAACATCCCAAATTTCTTCTATTTTTTATTGGCCTATTGGCAACCCGAATCTGCCATCTTCCCGGCATTGATCGTGATTATTGAGCAATTGGGGTACGGGTTTGGATTTGCTGCCTTTATGATGTACCTGATTTATATCGCAGAAGGAGTTTCCAAAACAGCACATTACGCCATTGCCACAGGTTTTATGGCCCTTGGCATGATGCTTCCGGGAATGATCAGTGGTTTTGTCCAAGAATGGCTAGGCTATTCAGGCTTCTTTCTTTGGGTGGTCATCGCTGCTTTTCCGGGAATATTGCTGGTCAAGTTTGTCAAATTCCCCCAGGAATTTGGAAAGAAAAAACCAAGTCAGGCATCTTTGTAAAAAGATGCCTCCATGAATAAATCTGGATGCAGCGGTTAGAGAGACACTGTTTATCCTCTTATTTATTAAGGCTTTGCCATTTTAATTTTACCAACAACCCAACATATTGAGTGATGCCTTACACAAAACCGGAAAAAATCGGACAGCTTTTTTCACCCGCTGCATTTGTCCACGACAGCGAGGAGCATATTCAGGAAATGGAAAAACTGATTAGGGATTTTCATATTGGCGGCATCACATTTTTTCACAGCCGACAAAGTGCCGCAGCCAATTTCGAAAAAAGACAAGAGGTTCTCGATGTGGAAAACACCTACGAAAGAATGCTTGCATTGATTCACCGCTTTCAGAAAATTTCCAAAACCCCACTGTTGATCAGCATTGATGCGGAGTTTGGCTTGGCGATGCGCATCGAAAAAACGCCCCAATATCCTTATGCGATCTCTATGGGTGCCATTCCACAAACCGAAAAAAAGCTGGTATTCGAAACTGGCTTTAGGATTGGACAAGACCTCAAAAGATCTGGCATCCACATCAATTTCGCTCCTGTTGCAGACATCAATACCAATCCCGAAAACCCAGTGATCGGTTATCGGTCGTTTGGCCCTGACAAAGAAAAAGTGAGTGCATTCGCCTTGGCGATGTACCAAGGAATGGTTGCCGCGGGGATTGCTGCTTGCTACAAGCATTTTCCAGGACATGGCGATACACATGTGGATTCGCATTTGGGTCTGCCTATTATCCCAAAATCGAAGAGACAGCTTTTGGAGGAAGAATTGTACCCTTTTGTAAAAGGCATTGAAGCCGGAGTAGAAATGATCATGGTGGGACATTTGGCTGCCCCAGCACTTACGGGTGGAGAAAACATCCCTGCTTCCATCAGCCATGACATCATCACCGGATTGCTGAAGAATGAAATGGGATTTGAAGGAATCATCGTTTCCGATGCATTGAACATGAAAAGTGTTTCGGCTCTTTTCCCGATTCCCGGTCAGTTGGAGTGGGAAGCCTTCCATGCCGGAAATGATCTGCTGTGTTTCTCGGAAAACGTTCCGGAAGGTATACAATGGATTTCAGAGCGCAGCTCCCCAGAAAGATTGGAGGAAAGTTTTGGGAAGATCATAAAGCTCAAAAATAAATTGGGGATTGCAGAAAATACTCCCGTCCCCAAGCCTGAATTTGAATATGAAGAAATCAATTCCTTCAATATGACTCTGGCTCAAAACTACTTGACTGTCCTGAAAAATCCAGAACCTTTGTCCGCATTGGAAAATACCCAGAGGTCAAGCCAATTGGCAAAAGTGAGTCTGTTTTCCTCCAAGGAAAACGTTTTTTTCAATTCCATAGACCAAACCCTTTCGAGTGATTCCTTCAATGCAAATCAATTGGGATCGGATTGGACTTCCTCGCTGGAATCTTACAGCGAGATTTTGATTGCCATCTTTGTCCCTTCTGCCAAACCACTTAACCATTTCGGAATGGATACTGCCCAATTGGAGAAGTTGTCTGCATTGGCTGTTCAAAAAAACTGTCACCTCTATTTTTTCGGAAACCCTTTGGCAATCCGTAAAATAGAAAAACTGGAACATTTCAAAACAATCGTCTGTGCATTCCAAGGATTTGATGTTAGCCAAAAGGTAGCCGCAAAACAACTACTTGGAAAAATGAAAGCGATAGGGAAATTGCAGGGATCCTTTTAACCCGAATTCCAAGACTTGGAAAAAGTAACGTCATTTAGCTTACTTGAGATGGGTTTGATGGAACTATGCATTAGGGTTCCCAATTAAATTGGAACTAGTTGAAAATCAAATAGTTGGAAGAATGAATCGTCTAACCGATATTATGAATTCATAAACAGAGAACAAGATGCTGATTAAGGGATATTTATAGAACAGAATGGGATTGTTGTTGCATAACACGGGTTAAAATGACCTAGTCAAAACCCTAAATTGATCCATCACCCTGTATGTGGCACGCGTCAAGTCGGATTGAATGTCTGGAGATGTATAGTCGAAAGGTGCAGCGGTGTATCCCTGCCAAACAGTATTTCCTTTTTTATTGTCGATCACAAAAATCACGAGCATACCAGCATTTTGGGTGTATTTGACGTTGTTGTAGTTTTCTTCCTTGGTCCTTTTATCTGGATCCTTCTCCTCCTCTTCTTCTTCTCCCTCGGTTTTCTTTACGGTCTCAAAACCTTGTCGCTGCAGCCAGTTGTCAAAATTGGGTTGCTCATACCCCCTGTACTTCACCTCTTCGTAAAAAATCTTATAATTGACCAAAAGGTCTGGCTTTTCATCCTGAAACCTAAATCCCTGAGACCCCAATCTAGAACTGATGGTTCTTTCGATGGTTTTCAAAAATTGCGTGGAATCGGTGCTTGGATTTTCCACAAACCCGTAGGTTTTGTACCTTTTAAAACCAGCATTGTAGTTAAAATCATATTCAGCGACAAAATCCTTTTGGGTAAAACAACCAGAAACTGATACAACGAATACAATTAAGATGATCGGGGAAATTTTCATATCCTGACTCGATTAATTTTGAATGAAAGGCTTAAAACATTTTAAAATCGTTTGTTGACTTTTGAAAAGCAGAAGTTGCGATAAGCAAAATAAACAAGAAAGGGAGTATTTTGTTTTGACTATATGAATATACTAAACTGAACATCAAATAATTACAATATATTAAAAAAAACCTTAAAAAATTTCAATCCTGAATTCGGCCTCTTTTCAAGGGCTTTTTGCTGTTTTTTGCTTTGTGTTATTGATTAAATCCCATGATAATTATGGTTCAAAAAAATCAAAGGCCAAATAATGAAACTGGATTGAAAACAAAAGTAAAAGATGCACTTCAATCAAAACACACTTTTCCTCACTTCATTCTTTAAACAAAGTCCTCCCCTTTTTCCTTCGCATCGCTGACAAATTCCCTGAATTTTTTTTCGGCATCCAGTTTACAGATGAGGATTACATTCTCGGTCTCATTGATCAGGTAATTGGACAAGCCTTGAACCACTACCAGTTTTTGGGGAGAGACCTTGATGTAACAATCCTTGGTATCGTAAAGCAGGGCATTTGCCTCCACCACATTATTGTCGCTGTCTTTGTTTTGATTTTCATACAGACTCCTCCATGAGCCCAAATCCGACCAGCCAAAATCCCCTAAAATCACATAAACTTCATTCGATTTTTCCATGATTCCATAATCAATGGAAATGCTTTTGACCTGGGAATAGGCCTTTTTTAAAAATTCCTCTTCTTTTGGAGTATTGAAAAAAACTTCTCTTTCCTCAAATACCTCTGCCAATTCTGGCATGTGTTGCTCAAATGCCTTGAGAATGCTTTTGACTTTCCAAACAAACATGCCTGAATTCCAGACAAAATCCCCACTCTCCACAAAGGCTTTGGCAAGCTTAACATTGGGTTTTTCGGTAAAGGTCTTTACCTTTTTATCCAAGCCATTGGGATTGTCGAGGTATTGGATGTATCCAAATCCAGTTTCGGGGCGATTGGGTTGAATGCCTATGGTGATCAAATGGTCTTCAGTATCTGCTGCCTGAACCGCAGAATTGATTTTTTCCCTAAAGTTTTCTTCCTGAAGAATCAGCTGGTCCGAAGGCGTAACGATTATTTTGGCATCCGGGGATTTGAGGGCTATTTTGTAACTCGCATAGGCGACACATGTAGCTGTATTCCGCCGGAGAGGTTCCTTGAGGATTTGGTGTTCCGGCACATCCGGCAATTGTTCCCTGACCAGGTCATAATATTTTTTATAAGTCACTACATAAAACTGGCTTTTATCCGAAATCTTCAAAAACCTGTCATAGGTCATCTGCAAGAGGGTCCGGCCTGTACCCAGGATGTCTAAAAATTGCTTTGGTCTTTTGTTTCTACTATAAGGCCAAAAGCGAGAGCCTATACCTCCCGCCATGATTACAACATAGGGTTTATTGTTCATGTGCGTATTTTAAACGATTCCTTCTCTCATCAAATCATGAATATGGACAAATCCGGCGATATTTTCACCATCTAAAGCCACCAATTGCGTAATATTAAACTCTTTCATCCTATTGAGTGCCCTTATTGCAAACTCATCTTTGGAAATTGTCTTGGGTTGTCGCGTCATGATGTCACTCGCTTTTACATTTTGGATGTCCGTACGCACTTGGAGCATTCTCCTCAAATCCCCATCGGTAATGACCCCCAAAAGTTGGTTTTCTTCGTTTACCACCGCAGTGGCACCCATCCTTTTTCCGCTAATTTCCACAATCACTTCGGAAAGCGAAGCATTTTCCTTGACGAGGGGAATCATGTTTTTTGGAATCACGTCTTCCACAGTCAGATAAAGTTGTTTTCCCAATGATCCTCCCGGATGGTATTTTGCAAAGTCTTCACTGGTAAACCCCCTCGCTTCCAACAGGCAAACCGCAAGTGCATCTCCAAGGGCCATGTGCGCCGTGGTGCTCGTGGTAGGCGCCAGATTATTGGGGCAGGCCTCTGCTGCAATGGTCGCATTGAGAACAAAATCGGCATGCTCTGCAAGAAAACTCTCCATATTGCTGACAAGGGCGATCAATTTGGATCCGGATCTTTTCAGCAAGGGAACGAGGACTTTGATCTCAGGAGTATTCCCGCTTTTGGAGATACAAATGACAAAATCATCTTTTTGGATCATGCCCAGATCACCATGAATGGCATCGGCTGCATGCATGAAAATCGCCGGCGTTCCAGTCGAATTCATCGTGGCCACAATTTTATTAGCAATAATTGCACTCTTCCCGATTCCGGTGACCACCACCCTACCCGTGGATGCCAAAATGGCTTCCACACAGGCTTCAAATTCATCGTTTATAAAAAAAATAAGATTTTGGATGGCATCTGCCTCCGTTTGGAGAACTTTTATAGCACTTAATTTAATATTTTTCGTTACCTTCAAAATTACCGCGGTTAATCGTTAAATTTGTGTCAAAGGTAAATAAAGAATTCCTTTAATGTTAAGTGTTAACCCAAATGCGGAACATTAAAACCGTCAATGTAAAGTGGATCAAACCGTAAAAGAGAATCTCAAGCAAATATTTGGTTTCAGTCAATTCAGAGGGAACCAAGAGCTTATTGTAGACAACATATTAAGTGGCAGGAATACTTTCGTCATCATGCCTACAGGTGCCGGAAAATCGCTTTGTTACCAGCTTCCGGCTGTAATCAAAGAAGGAACTGCAATCGTCATATCCCCCTTGATTGCTTTGATGAAAAACCAGGTGGACCAGATGAATGCCTTCAACATTGAAGCCCATTTTCTGAATTCAACCTTGAATAAATCAGAGACAACAAAGGTCAAAAAAGGCGTTTTGTCAGGAAAAACCAAGTTGCTTTATGTAGCTCCGGAGTCCCTCACCAAAGATGAAAATGTGAAATTCCTCAAAGAGGCCAACATCAGTTTTGTGGCCATCGATGAAGCACATTGCATTTCGGAGTGGGGTCATGACTTCAGGCCCGAATACCGCAGGATCAAATCGATCATTGCCCAAATCGGGGAAAACCTTCCTATCATCGCACTGACAGCCACTGCCACCCCAAAAGTGCAGCAGGATATTCAGCGAAACTTGCAAATGGAAGAGGCGGACCTCTTCAAATCGTCCTTTAATCGAACCAACCTTTACTACGAAGTGCGGCCAAAGATTAAAAACGAAACCAAAAAGCAAATCATCAAATACATCAAATCCCAAAAAGGGAAATCAGGCATTATTTATTGTCTGAGCAGAAAGAAAGTTGAGGAAATCGCTGAATTGCTGAAAGTAAACGGCATCAATGCCGCTCCCTACCATGCAGGTTTGGACGGTCATGTGCGTGTGAAAAACCAAGATGATTTTCTCAATGAAGAAGTGGATGTCATCGTGGCAACCATCGCCTTTGGAATGGGAATCGACAAGCCGGACGTAAGGTATGTGATCCATTATGATGTGCCCAAATCCTTGGAAGGCTATTATCAGGAAACCGGAAGGGCTGGAAGAGATGGCCTTGAAGGACATTGTCTGATGTTCTATAAGTATGATGACATCGTCAAGTTGGAGAAGTTCAACAAGGACAAGCCGGTCACCGAAAGGGAAAATGCAAGGGTTTTGCTTCAAGAGATGGCTGCTTACGCAGAAAGCTCGGTTTGCAGAAGAAAAGTATTGTTGCATTACTTCGGTGAGTTTTTGGCAGAGGATTGCGGCCAGTGTGACAACTGCAAAAAGCCCAAGGAAAAATTCGAGGGCATGGACTATTTGCTTCTCGCAATAGAAGCCGTCAAAGTCACCAATCAAAGGTTCAATCTTGAGCACCTTGTCAAAGTATTGCGTGGGGAAGGCAACGAGTACATGGCAAGCTATGAACACGATCAACTCCCAGTATTTGGAAAGGGCAAGGATCTGGATGAGAAAACCTGGAGAACCATCATTCGCCAAGGCATGATCATGGGTTTCCTTGAAAAGGACATAGAAAATTATGGAGTTGTGAAAATGGCTGCTTTGGGAGAATCTTTCTTGACCGATCCTTTCTCTGTTCAGATCAGCAAAGACCACAATTTCGAGGAAATTGCCGAAAATGAAACTTTGGAAAATCTCTCCAACAGTGCGAAAGCCTACGACGAGAGACTATTTGAACTGCTGAAAGCAGAGCGAAAAAAGATGGCAAAGTCAAAGGGCTTGCCACCATATATCATTTTCCAAGATCCTTCACTGGAAGAAATGGCGACAGTATATCCCACCACAAGGGAAGAACTGGCCCAGATCAATGGTGTGGGAATGGGGAAAGTGGTGAAGTTCGGACTTCCTTTTATCAAACTGATTGAAAATTATGTAGAGGAAAATGATATCCTAACCGCATCTGATGTCGTGGTAAAAACCTCCGGCACCAGGTCAAAAGTGAAGATCTCTATCATTCAGCAGGTGGACCGAAAGGTGAATTTGGACGAAATCGCCGAAAACCTCAACATCTCCATGTCTGAATTGCTCCACGAAATTGAACAAATCATTTACAGCGGCACCAAACTCAACATCAATTATTACATAGAAAACATCATGGATGAGGACAGAGAAGATATTCTCCAAGACTACTTCATGACTTCGCATACCGACAACATCAAAGCAGCACTTCTGGAGCTGGAAAGTCAGGACTTTGCCGAAGAGGAAATCCGTGTGTATCGTGTGAAATTTATTTCTGAGAACGCCAACTAAAAAGAAATTCTTAGATGAATATATTATTGTTAGGTAGTGGAGGAAGGGAACATGCCTTCGCTTGGAAAATAGTACAAAATAAAAATTGTTCTCGTCTTTTTGTGGCTCCGGGAAATGCCGGAACAGCCGCCATAGCCACGAACGTGGCCATTTCAGTCATCGATTTCGAAGCCATTTCCAATTTTGTATTGGAAAATGATATCGCTTTGGTGGTGGTTGGTCCGGAAGAGCCTTTGGTAAGGGGTATTGTGGATTATTTTATTTCCAATCCCAAAATCTCCCATATACCGGTGATCGGACCTAGCCAGAAAGGCGCTTTGTTGGAAGGATCCAAGGAATTTTCCAAAATGTTTATGCAGCGGCATGGGGTACCGACTGCGGCGTATGGTACTTTTACCACCGAAAACATTGAAGAAGGTTTTGAATTTATCCAAAGCCAAGCCCTCCCGATTGTCCTGAAAGCCGACGGGTTGGCCGCCGGAAAAGGTGTTTTGATTTGCCTTTCCCACGAAGAAGCCATTCAATCTTTGAGGGAAATGTTGTTGGAAAGAAAGTTTGGAGAGGCATCCTCGAAGGTGGTCATCGAAGAATTCCTCGATGGAATCGAATTGTCGATTTTTGTGGCAACAGATGGTAAAAATTACAGGATTCTACCCGAAGCCAAGGATTATAAAAGAATAGGAGACGGAGACCTAGGCTTGAATACCGGTGGAATGGGAGCCGTCAGCCCAGTTCCTTTTGCAGATTCGGAATTTCTACGAAAAGTAGAGGAAAGAATCGTTATCCCAACAGTCAAAGGCTTGGAAAAAGAACAAATCCCGTATGTGGGATTTTTGTTTATCGGATTGATGAATATAGACGGTGAACCCTTTGTCATCGAATACAATGTGAGGATGGGAGATCCCGAAACCCAAGCGGTCCTTCCCCGGATCAAAAGTGATTTTCTTGACTTATTGATTGCGATGGGCAATCAAAAACTCGATGAATACACCCTGGAAATCGAACCCTTCACCAGCACTACGGTGGTCATGGTCGCAGGAGGGTATCCAGGAGATTACGAAAAAGGAAACAAAATTGAGGGTTTGGACGGACATTTGACCGACAACAAATCCTTCATTTTTCATGCTGGAACTTCCTTGGAAGCCAATTCTGAAGTCCGCACCAACGGGGGTCGTGTGTTGTCCGTTACAGGCATAGGAGAAGATGTGGAAGAAGCACTCCAAAATGCCTACAAGGGCGCGAGGAAAATATCCTGGAAGGATGTTTTTTACCGAAAAGATATCGGACAGGATATCTTGAAATTAGTGAAATAAAGTTTCATCAATCAAATTAACAAGGAGATTTTGCTCCTTTTGGATATATATAAATATGGCAGGATGTACTAGCTGCTCTACCGACACGGGCTCCAGCGGGGGTTGCCAAAATAACGGCACGTGCGGGACAAGCGATTGTAATAAAATGAATGCTTTCGATTGGTTGTCCCACATGGGGATACCTGAAGTTGACAAATTTGATATCGTAGAGGTTAAGTTCAAGGGTGGAAGAAAAGAATATTACAGAAATGTAGACCATATCCAACTGACCACCGGAGACCCAATCGTGGTGGATGTTCCCAGCGGCCATCACATTGGTTATGTCTCCCTTCAGGGAGAACTGGTAAGGCTTCAAATGCAAAAGAGGAAGATCAAAAACGACGACGATATCCTGAAAATCTATCGGGTCGCCAATCAAAAGGATCTTGAAAAATGGGAAGAGGCTAAAAACCGTGAGATCCCAACATTATACAGAACCAAGCAGATCATAGACGAATTCAAGCTTGAAATGAAACTCTCTGATGTAGAGTATCAGGCGGACAATTCGAAAGCTACTTTTTTTTACTCTGCCGAAAACCGTGTGGATTTCAGGGAATTGATCAAAACCCTTGCCGGAGATTTTAAAATCCGGGTTGAAATGAGACAAATCAGTCTACGCCAAGAAGCGGGTAGATTGGGTGGAATCGGAGTTTGTGGAAGAGAACTCTGCTGCTCCACATGGATCCATGATTTCAAAAGCGTGAGTACTTCGGCTGCACGGTATCAAAACCTTTCCCTGAATCCAAGCAAACTTTCCGGACAATGCGGCCGGCTTAAGTGCTGCCTCAATTATGAGCTGGACACCTACATGAATGCCTTGGAAGATATCCCAGCAGTGGAGAAGCCTTTGCAAACAGAGACCGGAAATGCAAAACTGCAAAAAACAGACATTTTCAGGAAACTGATGTGGTTTAGCTATAACAATGACAACAACTGGCATTCGATCAGCTGTGAACGTGTCAAGGAAATCCAGGAACTCAATGCAAAAGGAATCATCCCGAGTGATTTGACGAATAACCTTGGCAATGAATCAGAGGAGAGGATTTCAAAATCCAATTTGGAGTTGGAAATGCTGGACAAAAAATTCAGCACGGTCAAGAAGAAGAAAAAGAAGAACAAACCAAGACCTGCCGGAGAAAACCTTTCCAATACAGGAGCTGTAAAATCTGAAAAGAACATCACAGCCGCTCCGGGAAGGGAAAAATCTCAGGACAACACCGGAAGAAACAGGAATCCACGCAGAAATCCTGAGCAAAAAAACAAGCCTCTCCCAAAAGAGGATCAGACAAAAAAGCCACTTCCAAGGGCCTCTGATGACAAACCAGCGAATGACAAGCCTAGGGAAAACAAACCCAGAAGGAAAAAATTCCCCCCAAGATCCAAAGGAAACGACCAGAATAAAGGAGAGAAAAATGACTAAGCTTTTTTTCAACTCCTGTTTATTGTTTCTTTTGTTCGGGCTATTTTCCTGTGATCGAAGCCGGATTTTCGAGGAATATCGTGCCTTGGATTCGAAGACCTGGAATGTCCAAGACACAATCTCATTTGAGTTTCCCTATCCCATTGAGGATGGGGAAACCATTTTGGGGATCAGATACAACCAAGATTATGAATACCGAAATCTGTATGTGCGGTATTTCCTAAAAGACAGCTTGGGCAACAACATTGAAAATCAATTGCTGGAAATCCCTCTATTTGAAAGTATTTCCGGAAAACCGATCGGCAAAGGATATGGCAGTACTTTTACCAAATACGATACGATTCCTTTGGTCACTCAGGAAAAATTCCATTCCATCCAATTTCTACAATACATGCGGATCGATGATTTGGTCGGAATAGAGGCCGTTGGTGTCAAAAAGGTGAAGCGCTAATTGGAAATTGGATTCAACCCGTTTTATCCAGTATCAATTCAATCCCACCTCAAAATTGCCTTATAATCAGTCAATTGTTTACTGTTTTGGACTTCAAAGTCTTGGCAACACACCTTATTCTCCAACTAGCCTGATTTTCTTGCAGTTTCAACACCCATTGGGAATCCTACTGCATATTTCGGATTCAATGAAAGGGATAAAAAAATTTACCCAAAACGACAACAGGATCGCTACCATTTCCCCTCCGAATCATCCATTTTATTATTGCAAAACCCAAGATCAATTGGATTTCTTTTCTTGAAAAAATACCGAGGAGGGACTTCTATTTTTCTTTCGTAGCCTTTGCAATCAGCTTGTTTCCCATCCAATATTGGCGGCTGAAATAAAACCGATAAGGCCATCCTTTTTCTTTGAGTTGGAGAGGGTGGAAAACAAAAGCCTCCTTTGACCCAGTCGCATTATAAAGTCTATAATCATCGGTGAGGATTGCCTCTTTGTAGTCCTCTTTTTTCTTGACTGTCAGGTCCATCCAAGTGGATTGCGGATATTTTTCGACGGTTTTTTTCCCATGAGCCCCTTCCAAAACATTTCTTAGGTACCAAGAGACTTCAAAACCTTGGCTTGTTTTTTCTTCAATCACCACAGGAATGCCTTTGGTGACTTCTTCCACAAAATGCAGATAATCGCGTAGCATTTTGATTCCCTCATTCAGGAGCTGTTTTGGCTTAAAATCACGTGAAGTAAGACTTGTAACCAAGGTGATTTTTTTTCTTGACCTGGTGATCGCTACGTTGAGCCGGTTTATTCCACTTTTTTTGGACAGCATGCCAAAATTCGCGATTAATTTCCCGGCTTTATTGCTGGCATAACCGACAGAAAAAATCACCCAATCGTATTCATCTCCCTGTACATTTTCGATACTCTTCACTTCCAAATTCCGAAGGATAACATGCGGATCCTCCCCCACCATTTGGCGGATAAGTTCCATCTGAAAAAAATTGAACGTGATCACACCAATGGTATAATCCGGATATTCCGTTTGTATTCTTTTGATCAAAATCAAGACCTCGTCTGCTTCTGATGCATTGGTTTGGTTTTCCCAAATCCCCTCCACCTTTACCAATTCAAAGGGGATTTCTTTGCTATTGGCCAAGGCCAATTCAGGAAGCATCTGGAGTCGATTTTCATAGAAATGTTGGTTAGAAAAATGGATCAAAGGCAGTTGTGCACTCCGATAATGCCCTTGCAACCAAAATTTCTGAAAATAATTCGAGGCCAAATCCAGCAAGGATTCCGTTTCTACGGCTATACCCTCCTCATCGGATGCCAACCTCACTTGGTAAAGATCAAAGGGTTGCAATTGCTTGGAGTCTCCGGCAATGACCACTTGCTTTCCCCTGAGCATGGCAGGAATACCTCTTTCGACAAAGCATTGTGAGGATTCATCAAAAATGATCAAGTCGAAAGATTGTTTCAGAGGAAACAATGCGGAAACAGTTTCAGGGGAGGCCAGCCAACAGGGCACCAACCTAAAAATCTCCTCCTCGAATTCCTCAACCAGCTTTTTGATTGTCCAGAGTTTTTTCTTTTTGCTCACCTGATGGAGCAAATCCCGATAGGTCATTAGATTATTCAGTCTGTTGTATTCTAGATTTTGAAAGGTTTTCTCCCTGAGCCTTAGCTCTGCGATAAATCGCGACAGTCTCCACTTTTCCTTTACGGCAGCCATCAATTCTTGCTGGATATTGACAGACTTGGCGGTGCTTACCTCCTTTAAAACTGGGTATTTGGATTCGATATGCTCTATCCAACTCAATTGTAATCCAGTGGTAAAAGCTGATTTTAAACCATCAAAATCCCTGTCTGGATAACTGTCCAACAATCTATTCATCACCGTCAAATCCACTGGCCTCAATCGATGAATCAGGCTGTCGAAAGCGACCAATTCGTCGAAGACAAAGGGCACCTGCTCCTTGAGTGAAACTATTCCATTCTGAATGTTTTGCGTGACTAGGTGCTGGATCTGGATCTTGCTGAGATAAAGACTCCAGTAATTCATTTGTTCCTCCAATTGGGTCACGTGGGAAAGAATTTCATTAATTGAATCCAAAGTCCTCTCACCATTATGGAAAAGCTTCAATAGGAATTTTCCGGAGGCCCCCATTTCACCTAAGGCCAAACATGCCTTTACCGCATCCAAAAGAGACGAGACAGAATGGTTAAAACCAATGAAATCGAAGGGCTTTGCAGGTAAATCAATCCAGGATTTTCCAGTCAATAGCGTATATTGATGGTTGAGATTCAATCGGTTTTCCAATTTCTCCACCAGTTTTTGCACACCTTGATCGCTTTTTTTCAAACCGTTTTTTTCCAAAAGTGCGAGGATGGGATCAAATCGATTTTTTTTCCAAGGAAGATGAATGGAATGCCACCAGCCTTTTCCCTGATTGGAATATTGAATGGCCAATTGGGCAAAATGTTCTACCTCTTCATTTGGAGCATGCCATTCGACACCTTCTCCCGAAAGCAGTGATTTCACGGTTTCTATCTTATGCTCCAGCCAGAGCAAATCGAATTCGGCGGGATCTAGGTCTTTGATAGAATCAAAGCTGGCCATGGAATCGGACAAATGCAGCAAATGCTTCAATTCTAGCAGTTTACTTTTTTGCTCCAAAAAAGAAAAAAGGAAGGAAATATCAAAATCAGCCGCTTGTCCAAACGAGGAGTGGAATTGGTTTTTGCATTCCTCCACCTCCATCAGCACTTCCTGAAGCCGCTTCGATGCGCTGCTGCCAAGACCACTGAAATCCACACGGTGCAGCCAAAAGGATTCAGGTTTTTGATACTCCCGATAGTATTCGGAATATTCCTTCAAATCCCTGAAAAAACCCTCAAGCTTATCCCATAAGAACTCACGGTAATATTGATTCATATCCAAACCTTCCTCCGAAAGCTTGGAAACCATGTACAATTCCTTGACGGGGATCCCACATTCTTCGGTATTGAAAAGCCCTTTTTTCAATTCATCGAAATAATCCACGTGGGAATCGATCAGTCTCGACAGTTTGATGAATTGACGTTCCAGTTGTATGGCATCAATTGTCCTGTTCAGATCCTGATACTTTTCCAAGGAATTGATCTGTTCTTGGATGTTTTTGAAAAGTTCTTTTTTGTCCGACCTAAAATCATGGACCAAGGAGAGAAAATCACCAAACCCCGCTTTTTCCAATCTTTTGTAAACCACATCCAATGCTGCCCTTTTTTGGGAAACCACGAGGACTTTTTTGCCCCTGGCAATATAATCAATGGCAAGATTGCTGATCAATTGGGACTTTCCCGTCCCTGGAGGTCCTTCCACGACGCAGGACTTCCCCATGCGCACCGCCTTCAAAACCTCCTCCTGACTTGCATCCAAGGGGAAAACCGGATACATCTGATCTTCCCTTGGCGAATTCATTTCTACTTCTTCTGGCGCAAACCATTTGAAAAACAAGTGCTCCAGATCCGGAAACTCCTCCCCTTGAAGCAGCTGTTCATAATCTTGGATCAAAAAGCTGGTTTTTTGTGAGTACTGACCCAAAACTGCAAAGGGCTTGAGCTTCAATTTACCAGTATCAAAATCGCTTTCATCTTGGCCTTTGGAAGAATCCGGAAAACTCAGGATTTTATCTTCAAAAAGTTCATGGGTAAAGTTGAGGGAAAGCTCATTTTCCAAATAGCGGTAAAGCTCGGTCCTGAAAGCAACCGAATCCTTGGAAAAATCCTCCAATGCATTTTCGGCCCCGTTTTTTTCAAAGGGTTTTCCATACGCTTGGGTATATGCCAAAAGAAAAGCCTTGTTGAGAAAAGGAGGATTGCCCTCCTGCTTTTTAAGTTGCCACGAATTATTTTCCTTTACCAAATCCAC
Organism: Rhodonellum sp.; assembly: GCF_030656585.1. NCBI lineage: Bacteria > Pseudomonadati > Bacteroidota > Cytophagia > Cytophagales > Cytophagaceae > Rhodonellum > Rhodonellum sp. The sequence continues at coordinate 31,771 of NZ_JAUSPP010000017.1, read as the reverse complement.
CGGAAAGAGAATGAGAGGGCACCGGATGACTTGATCATTGATCAGCTTTCCTTCTACATAAGGCCAACCAACAAACAGGCTTTTTTCACCCGTTTCATTTTCTGCAAGCTGCACAAGATGTTTGATTCTATTGAGTCTTTGGGAAAGGAGATTGATATTTTTGTCCCGGGGATCGGATACCGGAATGAGAGGGATTAGGTTTTTTCGCTTGAGGAGCAATTCAATGTACTCAAAACTAGGGTGCTGATTAAGGAAATGAAATTCATTCAGGTCTATCATTTGGGAAGGAACCAACTTGGATAGGTAAACTGACCTGTTCCTACTGGAAAGGTCCACCAACCTATTGAGATATACCTGAAAGATGTCTTTGAGCATGCTGGATTATTTGAACGGGGAATCTTTCTCTTTGGCCATGTGCTTGTACACAATCCCGTCCATGATACCGGGTATCCATTTGTTCAGGAAAACAGCCATTCTCCCTTGTTGGGTCAACACCAAATCCCGCTTTCTTTTCAGGGTTGCCTTCAAAATCTCATGTGCCACTTCATCCGCAGTCATCAACTCCCCCTCTTCCCTTGGGGATTCTCCTTGTAAAGTCCCATCGGCTCTGAGTGCATTTTTACGGATATTCGAGGCCGTGAATCCAGGGCAGGCTACCAATACATGAACTCCTCTTTTCATTACCTCAGTTCTTAAGGATTCAAAAAATCCATTCATGGCAAATTTACTCGCCGTATAGGCTGTTCTTGCAGGTGTGCCACGATAGCCATTGATGGAAGAGATCCCGATGATGGAACCTTTGTTTTTGAGGATTTCGGGCAAGCAAAATTTAGTGGCGTACACTGTACCCCAAAAATTGGTATCCATGACTTTCCTAAAAACCTCCAAGTCCAAGTCCTCAAAAAGAGAGCGCATCGAAATCCCAGCGTTATTGATCAAGATATCGATTTTTCCAAAACGCTGAATGGAGGCAAAAGCGATACTTTTATTGTCTTCTTCCGAGGCTGCGTCCGCTAGTATACCGAAAGCCTCAATCCCAGCTTGCTGCAATCTGACCAAGCTATTGTCCAGATTGATTTGACTGCGTCCGGTGATGACCACTTTTGCGCCTTCCTTACCAAAAACCAAAGCGCAAGCCTCCCCTATGCCTGAGGTGGCGCCGGTCACGATTACAACTTTGTCCTTTAATTTCATTGGTATTCAATTTGGGTTTAAAGATAAAAATTTCAGATGGTCAATGGATGATTTTTCGGATTTCATTTCATCCTCCCAAAAGCAATGGTCAGCAAAAAAAGAATGAAAATCCTTCACTGTCCTCGATAAACCAAAAAAAACTAAATCATCTTCATTTTTTCCTTAATTTTGCGCCCATGTCGAGAAAGATGAAGAATAAGGTCATACAAAACCTTAGGATAGAAAGAATAGCCTCTGAAGGCAAATGCGTTGGCCATTATGAGGAAAAAGTGGTTTTTGTCCAAAATGTAGCACCCGGAGACCTGGTTGACGTGAGGATTACCCGAGGCAAAAGCTCTTTTATGGAAGGTGAAGCCATTTTTTTCCATGAATATTCCAAAGACCGTGTCGAACCTTTTTGCCAACATTTTGGCACCTGTGGCGGATGCAAATGGCAGCATATCAATTACGATTTACAGAAAACGTATAAACGGCAGCAGGTAGTGGATCAATTCCAACGTATCGGAAAATTACCTATTCCGGAAGTCATGCCCATCATTGGATCTGCCAATACCCAATATTACCGCAACAAATTGGACTTCACTTTTTCCAACAACCGCTGGCTGACAAAAGAAGAAATCGCATCGGAGGCAACCTTCGAAAGAAGTGCTTTGGGATTTCATATCCCAAAAATGTTTGATAAAATCGTCGATATCGAACATTGCTATCTACAGGGAAATATCTCAAATGAAGTAAGAAATTCTCTTCGAAACTTTGCTCTTGAAAACCATCTTTCCTTTTACGATATCAGAAATCAGGTTGGTTTGCTCCGAAATCTGATCATCCGGAGCACCTCGACAGGCGAAAGTATGGTCATCGTGCAGTTTGGTGCCGATGATGCAGAAGGCATTGAAAAGGTAATGCAGCATTTGAACGGTGCTTTTCCACAAATCACCGCCTTGCTTTACATCATCAACCTGAAAAAAAACGAAACATTCAATGATCTTGATGTGGTTACTTTTTCGGGAAAAGATTATATTGAGGAAGAAATGGAGGGCTTGAAGTTTAGAATCGGTCCAAAATCTTTTTATCAAACCAATTCTGACCAAGCTTACGAACTTTATAAGGTCACAAGGGATTTTGCAGACCTTCAAGGAGATGAGGTCGTTTACGATCTTTATACCGGTACGGGAACCATCGCCAATTTTGTCGCGAAAAAAGCCAAGCAAGTCATCGGTATCGAATATGTGGAAGATGCCATTGCGGATGCCAAATTAAATGCAAAGGTAAACGGCTTGGACAATACGCTTTTTTATGCCGGAGACATGAAGGACATGCTCAATGAAGAATTCATTGCCAAACATGCTGCCCCTGATGTCATCATCACAGATCCTCCGAGAGTGGGAATGCATGAAGACGTAGTCAAAATGCTGCTTCAATTGGCCGCACCGAAAATCGTCTATGTAAGCTGTAACCCAGCTACTCAGGCTCGAGATGTAGCCTTGTTGGGCGAAAAATACCAAGTGGACAAAATTCAGCCTGTGGACATGTTTCCCCAGACTTATCATGTGGAAAATGTTGTACTTTTAACGCTAAAGCCATGATTTCAGACGCCAACGATCCCGAATTGAACGGGAAATACATCGGGACCATCACCAAGGATTTCATCAAGGTTTCGGACATCCTGAAAGAAGCCGCTTACCAGGTCCGCTCCAGAAAATTTTCGGAATTTCCTATTTTCCCCATGTCCAAGGAAGCCCAGCCGATTGGCCAGATGCTTTTGGGTAAGGAGGAAAAAAACCTGGATTGGAATTATTACATCACCTATCTGGATGAATTTATCCAAAGGAAACTGATCGCAGAAGACTTGATGGAAGAATTCCAAAAGGCCTATAAAGATCCCGATGAATTTTGCTGTCTTTTTGTGATGGACAATGATTTCACGAAATTTGTCTATATCCCTTATCCTGAAGATTGATTTGACACATTGATTGAAAACTGCTGGTTTTTGAGGACAATGGCTACTGCTGTTGCTAAAAAAATCAGCGGTTATTTTTGTTTGGCCAACCAAGAAAAAATCAACAGGATTATAATAGATGCAATGAAACACTTTTTGATATTGGGATCCTCCCAAAAAGCCAATTTTCTCAGGTTCAACCCGTGTTATGCATTACCAATTCAACTTAACCCACTAATTGATCAATAATCAATTAGTGGGTTGCTGTTTTAACTTCACCATATGGGGAATATACCATAATCTTCGAAAAGGCTGATTTTCTTGCCGTTTCAATCCCAATATGAAATCCAATGGATATTTCGGGTTGAACAATCAATTCAAAAAAATTTGATTGAGAGTCACCGTTAAAATCATTCATTTTTTAACGGTGACCTCTGAAAACACCAATCAAAAATGTTTCCACCCTTGAGCCTTTAACTGTGCGGTTGTCCCACTTTTGGTGACCAGATATTTCCCTTCCTCCGCGTTGGTCACATGACCGATAAAATGGATGTCGGGATGTTTTTCAAGTTTTTCGTAGTCTTTTTGATCAATGGTAAACAGCAATTCGTAATCCTCTCCTCCATTCAATACACAGGTGATGGGATCAAGTCCCAATTCGACAGCGGTATCAAATGTCTGTTTGTCGATGGGAAGTTTGTCCTCATAAATGGTGACACCGACACCAGAAGATTTGCAAATGTGAAAGAGCTCAGAAGCCAAGCCATCAGAAATATCAATCATACTGGAAGGGACGATTTCCAAATCCCGCATTTCATGGATGATGTCCATTCTTGCATCAGGTTTAAGCTGGCGACCTGTTACATAAGTAAAGTTCTCCAATTGTGGTTTCATGTCCGGGTTAGCGATAAAAACCTGTTTCTCCCGCTCCAAAATCTGCAAGCCCACCAATGCGGCCCCGAGGTCACCCGTCACACAGACAATGTCATTGACTTTGGCACCTGAGCGGTAACTGATTTGTTCTTTTTTTGCTTCGCCAATGGCGGTGATGGAAATTACCAAACCAGAATGGGAAGCCGTGGTATCTCCACCGATTACATCCACTCCATAATGTTCGGCCGCGGCGTTAATTCCTGCATACAAAGCGTCCACTGCCTCCACCGAAAACCTGTTGGACAATGCAATACTGACCGTAATCTGCTTTGGGATGGCATTCATGGCTGCGACATCCGATACATTCACCGCAACGGCCTTGAATCCGACATGGTGCAATGGGGCGTAAGAAAGGTCAAAATGAACACCTTCCAGTAACAAATCCGTCGTCACTACCTTCACCGTTTCTCCGGAATCAATCACGGCAGCATCATCGCCGATTCCCTTGAGGGTAGATGCATTTTTGATTTTTATGCTTTCATTCAGATGATCGATAAGGGCAAACTCACCCAATTCACTGATTTCAGTTCTTTTTTCGGACATTTTTCTACTTTTTATTTCTTGCTTGGAAATGCAAAGATACTTCTAATTCCCAATTGCGTCATACCCTCCGTGTTTGTTGGAAAAAATGGATTGGCATTGAAGGTAGGGACGATCAATAAAGCATTCTTATCACCCAACTTGAACTCCTTGCCAAAACCCAATGAGAATCCAAGACGAAAAAGTCCGAAAGATTCTCTACTTGCTTGGGATAAATTGGGTCCAAATTGCAATAAGAACCTATTGGGGAGATAAAGCCTGAAATTGGCAGGGATTATCCATTGATTCATGGAAGAGATATATGAAGGATTGGGTGTCCCAGGGGGAAAGTTTGGGGTTACCTTAAATTGATTGTTGGAATATACCAAGCCCGTCTCAAATCCCCATTTATTCGAAATGGGTTTTAGGAAAAGGAATCCGATGTCAAAAAAAAATTTTCCATCATAGCTCGGAGCCCCATCAGCGTAGCTAGGTATATAATAAGGGCTACCATAAGAAACCTGCAATCCAAACCTGCTTCCCCTATCCCCCTGAGCGTAGGAATGGTGGCAGGAAAAAAACAAAAAAACAAATACCGAAAAGATGTAAAGAATCTTCATAAGTTAAAAGCTAATTGTTCTTGTTTTGACACAACTCCACGAGCACGCCATTTGTGGACCGGGGATGCAAAAAAACGACTAATTTATTGTCAGCACCGTCTTTTGGGGTTTCATTTAGGATATCGAAACCGGCGGCTTTCAGCCTCAAGACTTCAGCATGGATATCTTCCACATCAAAGGCTATGTGATGGATTCCTTCAGATTTTTTCTCAATGAATTTAGAGATTGGACTGTCCTCTCGAGAAGCCTCCAAGAGTTCTATTTTGGTTTCCCCAACCTGAAAGAAGGAAGTATTGACTCCTTCGCCGGCAACTTCCTCTTCCTTATAATGTTCCGATCCCAATAATCTTTTGAATAGTGCATTGGAAGTTTTGAGATCTTTTACAGCTATTCCAATATGCTCGATTTTTCTCATTTTATTATTTTGTATATTTGTTACTGAATCTTTTCAAAAGTAAGGTTGTTTAATAAATCACTTGAGACGAGTCCATTAAATAATAAAGATATGATAATAGTTTCCGAAAAAGCAAAAGAAAGAATAATTGCATTGAGGCAAGAAGAGGGGCATAAGGAAAATGAAAATATACGGGTTTCTGTTAAAGGAGGTGGATGTTCGGGTCTTATGTATGATTTGGGCTTTGATTCCTCTTTGGTAGAAACGGATCATGTGTTTGAAGACAAAGGCGTGAAAATCATCGTAGACAGAAAAAGTCTGCTTTATCTGGCAGGAACTGTTTTGGAATTTTCTGATGGGCTGAACGGAAAAGGTTTTCAATTTGTGAATCCAAATGCCTCCAGAACATGTGGATGCGGAGAGAGTTTCTCTGTCTAGTCCAAAATAAATCGATCAAATGAAAACGGCAGAATCCTTAAAGGATTCTGCCGTTTTTTTTTCCTCCAGCGGATCAGAAAAGGGAGCCAAAGATCACCCCCATTTTTAAACCCGAATGCTAAGACACCAAAAAAGTAACGTAAAGCATCTCACTTGATTAAGTTAGATGGAATATGGAATAGGTTTCCAAATGGGATTGAAACTGAAAGAAAATCAGGCTATTCGGAGAATAAGGCAAAGAATCAATTTGGTGAAGTCAAAAACTGGAAACGAATACTGAATATCATTCAATTTCAGACTGGAATACAATTGGGAATGCCTTACACGGGTTAATTCAATTTTCTCCATCTCTTTTATTTTTTAAATCAATCATAAAACCTTAAATTGTATACTCTTACTTTTTATAATATTCACTTATTTTTTAATTATTTTAAATCATTTATTCATTTAAATTATTGAAATAATTATGAAAAAAAATTTACTAAGTGTATTGGCGATATTGGTTCTTTTTTGCACCACGTCCTTTTCACAAACCCGTCAAGTGACCGGGGTGGTACTTTCAGGAGAAGATAACTTACCCCTTCCGGGAGTAAATATCCTGATCAAAGGAACCACCCGAGGCGTCATTTCAGATTTGGATGGCTTCTATACCATTCAGGCAAATTCGACTGAAACCCTTGTGTTTTCATTTGTGGGCTTTGTTGCCCAAGAGGTTCTGGTGGGTTCCAAATCTACCATTGACATCCTGCTGATTCCAGATGCAAAAGTTTTGGGAGAAGTAGTCGTCGTCGGTTATGGAAGCACCACCAGAGGAGATCTAACTGGGAATATTGCTTCCCTAAAAGGAACGGATCTGGCATCCATTCCGGTACCCAATTTTCAGGAGGCCCTTCAGGGGAGAATGGCTGGTGTATTCGTGGAATCTTCCAGTGGAAAACTTGGTGGGGGGGTGAAAATCCGTGTCAGAGGCACGACTTCCATTTCGGGAGGAAATGAACCCTTGTATGTGATCGACGGCATTCCCATGACTTCCTCGGGTGCAATAGGTTTATACAATCCAATGTCGGATATCAATTTCAATGACATTGAATCATTTGATGTGTTGAAAGATGCTTCTGCAGCAGCCATTTACGGTGCCAGAGCAGCCAACGGTGTGGTCCTGATCACCACCAAATCAGGAGCGAAAGGAAAAACAAAATTCAATGTAGGCATCCAAAGAGGGATATCCGAACCAACACGAAAAAGGGAATTTCTCGACGCCGCCGAATTTGTGGAATTGATGCGAGAATCGGGCTACAACAATGACCTCAGGGCTGGAACCGATCCGATCAACAATCCTTCAGATTATGCTGGATCGGATTTGGAATTTGTGGAAGGCCGACTGGACAGGTACTCCGGATGGTCCGACTGGAGAAATCTTGAAACCAATACCAATTGGCAAGAGGAGGCATTCAATGGAAGTGCCGGCACGACCAATGTCAACTTTTCGGCTGCCGGTGGGGATGAGAAAACAAGGTTCTATTTCAGTGGTGCTTATGATAAGCAAACTGGAATCATGATCAGAAATGATTTTGAAAGGGTTTCAGCGAGATTAAACCTTGACCATTCCGTTTCTGACAAATTCACCATAGGGGCCAATTTTGGCTTGAGCAGGACTGAAAATAACCGCTTGTCAGATGACAATCAATTCAACAATCCGATCCAATTGGTCGCTCTGGCGCCCATCACCCCGATCAGGGACCTCAATGGCCAACTTTATGACAGGCCCACCACCACCTACTATAACAATTTGATCGATTCGGAAAACGCTTCTTGGTTGAATACTTCTTTCAGAAATATCACCAATGTCTTTGGGGAATATAAATTCAACGCGAATTTGAAATTCAGGACAGAATTCGGCGTGGATATCCTCAACCAAAACGAGGAACAATATTTCGGTTCTCGTACCAATACAGGACTTTCAACCAATGGATATGGCCGTTCGAGATGGCTGAGAATCTTCAATTACAATACCAACAATTATTTCACTTATACAAAAATATTTGCCGAAAAGCACAATTTGGAGGCCATCGCAGGAATGTCATTCCAAAGGTCAGATGAAAACTTTACTTCCGTGGAAGGGCAAGAATTTCCTCTGGATGACTTGAAAACCTTGGCTTCCGCTGCTGAAATTGTTGGGGGAACCTCCACGCTGACCAACTTTTCCTTTCTTTCTTATTTCACGAGGGTCAATTACAAGTATGCCAACAAATATTTAGCAACCCTAAGTGCGAGGATCGATGGTTCGTCGAGATTTGGAGAAAACAACAAATATGGATTTTTCCCAGCTGCCTCTTTGGGATGGGTTTTGACAGAGGAGAGTTTTTTGAAGGGCAATGAAAATTTAAGTCTCCTGAAGCTTCGGGCTTCCTTTGGTTTGACCGGAAATGCCGAAATCGGGAATTTTGACCATTTGGGATTGTTTGGTCCGGCGGCCTATGCTTTAATCCCGGGACTGATTCCTTCCCAGATACCCAATCCAGATTTAACTTGGGAAAAAACAGCCCAGATTGATATCGGTGTAGAATTTGCCTTTCTAAGAGATCGAATCACAGGTGAAATTGATTATTATAACAAAAACACCACTGATCTTTTGCTGAACGTCCCAATCCCTGCCACTTCAGGTTTCCTGATACAGCGGCAAAATATCGGAAGGATGCAGAATAGCGGCGTCGAGATTGTCTTGAACTCGGCTAATGTGAGCAGGCAGAAATTTTCTTGGAATACGTCGATCAACTTTGCCAGAAACATCAACAAAGTCAAGGAACTTGCCCCTGGACAGGAATCCATCCCACCCTCCTCTTCACGATTTCTCAACAGTATATTCATAGGAGAGCCCATCGGCGTGTTCTATGGGCCAAAATTCGCTGGTGTAGATCCTGAAAATGGGGATGCGCTTTATTATGCAAATGAGGAATTGAGTGAAACCACTAACGACTACAATGCTGCCACGAGAATGGTCGTCGGTGATCCTAATCCCAAATTTATAGGTGGAATCACCAATAGCCTCACCTTTGGTGCTTTCGACTTGAACATCCTCTTTCAAGGGGTATTTGGAAATGACATCTACGATGGAGGTGGCGGTTTTTTTGCAGCCAACGGAGACTGGTTTGACAATTCTACCCGTGACCAATTGGCGAGATGGCAAAATCCGGGTGACATCACGGACATCCCGCAAGCCAGACTCGGGGAATGTAACGGGTGTAATGCGTCAAGCAGGTACCTCTCAGATGGCAGTTATGTACGTTTGAAGACCTTAACCATTGGATATTCCCCTCCCTCCAGCTTATTGGAAAGAATGAAGGTGACCAGTTTCAGGATATTCTTTACAGGACAAAACCTTTTGACTTTTACCAACTACAATGGTTGGGATCCTGAGGTTAGCGCAGATTCCTTGACTGGGAATATCCTCCAAGGCAATGACTTTTATTCTGCTCCACAGGCAAGAACGTATTCAATCGGTATCAATGTTGGATTTTAATTTATCAGGAGATGAAAAAACATATCGTATCAGGATTGATGGTTTTAGCTGTCCTATTCAGCAGTTGCGACAATGAATTGTCGTTAACGCCACAACAAAGTATCGATCAGGAGCTCGCACTGAATACGGATGCCAATGTGAAAAGTGTCTTACTGGGTGCATATTCCGAAATAAGAAACGTGAATTTATACGGTGGTAGGCTTCATCTTTATTCCGAGATGCTTGGGGCAAACCGCGAAGTAAGATGGGAAGGGACCTTTAACCAACCCAGGGAAATGTTCAACAAAACCATTTTTGTCAACAATTCCTTTGTAGAAGGAACCTGGGCAGCCGCCTATCGCGCCATCAATGTCAGCAACAACGTATTGTCAGCCTTGAACATCGTCAATGAGGAAGATAGACCAAGAGTGGAAGGAGAAGCACTTTTTATCAGAGGCTCCATGTATTTTGAGCTGATCAAGCTGTATGCCCTTCCCTACGCTGCTGGCAATACCGGAACCAATCCGGGTGTGCCTCTGGTATTGGAACCAACAAGAGCCATTGTAGAAACGAGTTTTGTTAGTCGAAATACAGTGGAAGAGGTATACCAACAAATCCTCACTGACCTGAGAAGAGCCGAATCCATCCTTCCACCAGTCAATGGATTTTTGGCCAGGTCATATGTTGCCTCCGCCCAATTGTCACGGGTATATTTACAAATGGAGCGATATGCAGAAGCCAGAGATGCAGCCAACAGGGCAATTGAAGTGGCTCTTGCGAATGGGAAATCGTTGATTGGCACCGCCTATATGGATGCGTTCAACAATGACGCGGACACCAATGAAGACCTTTTCACGATCCAGGTAAATCCACAAGATGCAGACAATGACATGTTCCTGTTCTATTCTCTTCCGGAATTTGGAGCCAGGGGAGGTGATGTTGCCATTTTGCAAGCCCACTTAAACCTATATGAATCCGGAGATGAGAGGTTGACTCAATTCTTTACAGCTGCCGGAGAATTAAGGACCGCAAAATGGAGGGATCAATTCAAAAACGTCAAGGTTTTCAGATTGTCCGAAATGTACCTCACGCGGGCAGAGACAAACTTCAGAGAAGGAACAGCAGTGGGATCCACGCCGATTGGGGATTTGAACAGAATCAGAAGGAGGGTGAAATTACCGGAATTCAATCCACTTTCCACTCCCACATTGCCGACTTTGGCCGATATACTTAAAGAAAGGAAACTGGAATTGGCCCATGAAGGACAGGCCATCCATGACATCAAAAGAACCAAAGGTTCGGTTCTGGACAATATCTCTATTACTGTCTTTGCATTTGATGATCCAAGACTCGTCTTCCCAATCCCACAAAGGGAAATCGATGCCAATCCCAACTTGGTGCAGAATCCCGGCTATGGCGGTTGATTGACAAATGAATTAAGAAATAAAAGGCCTCTTCAATAAAGTGGCCTTTTTTTGTTCAATGGCATAAATAGTTCCTATCATTTCTTAACTTTGCGGTCAGAAAAATAAACCCTTAGAATGGAAAATATCATCAAAAAAGTTACTTTAAACGACCTTCACGAAGCTCTTGGTGGAAAAATGGTTCCCTTTGCTGGATATTTCATGCCAGTAAGATATTCTTCAGATCTTGATGAGCACAACACTGTTCGGGAAAGTGTCGGAGTTTTTGATGTTTCCCACATGGGGGAATTCATGGTGAAAGGCCCAAACGCCTTGGCGCTGATCCAGAAAGTCACCTCAAACGATGCCTCAAAGTTGGTTGTTGGTCAAGCACAATATTCTTGTTTTCCCAACGAAAAAGGGGGAATTGTAGATGACTTAATCGTCTATAAAATGGCCGAAGAAGAATACATGTTGGTCGTAAATGCCTCCAATATCGAAAAGGATTGGAACTGGATCAACCAGCACAATGTATTTGGTGCTGAATTGACAAACCTATCGGATGGGATGTCACTTTTTGCTGTACAGGGGCCAAAAGCAACAGAAGCCCTGCAGCCGCTGACTCCTGTGGATTTGTCCGCAATCAAGTTCTATCATTTCACAGTCGGTGAATTTGCAGGTGTCCAAGATGTGATCATTTCAGGTACTGGCTATACAGGAGCAGGTGGATTTGAGATCTATGTGAAAAATGAATATGCACAAAAAGTATGGGATGCTATTTTTGAATCGGGAAAAGACCTTGGCATCAAGCCTATTGGATTGGGCGCAAGGGATACATTGAGGTTGGAAATGGGATACTGTCTCTACGGAAATGATCTGAATGACGAAACTTCACCGATCGAAGCGGGGTTGGGTTGGATCACAAAATTCACCAAGGACTTTATCAATTCTGAAAATTTGAAGAAGCAAAAAGAAGAAGGTGTCTCAAAAAAACTGGTTGGATTCATCTTGAAGGAAAAAGGAATTCCAAGAGCACACTACCCTATTGTCAACCTTCATGGTGAAGTAATTGGAGAGGTGACTTCTGGCAGTATTTCTCCCACTATGGGTCTGGGAATAGGCTTGGGTTATGTCCAAACCGAATACGCCATTCCTGGAACGGGGATTGCCATTACCGTCAGAAATAAAAACCTTGAGGCAGTGATCGAAAAACTGCCTTTGTTGCAGAAAAAATAATTTTATAACCAAGAAGTAAAATATCGGTTTCCTTTTTTTTGAAGGTATCAAAAAAAGGGAAACTGTATTTTTTTAGCATTCACGTTTACCCATTAATGAAAAAATTAGAAATTTGCTTTAGTCCCGAATTGATTCATCTTCACGATTTGAGTCAAAAAAACATCGTGGTGGTGGATATTTTTAGGGCAACTTCTACCATGGTCACAGCCTTGGCAAATGGAGTGAAATCCATTACACCCGTTGCTGATTTGGAGACTTGCAGAGAAATGTCCAAAGAAGGATTTGTCATTGCAGGAGAAAGGAATGGTTTTTTGGCAGATGGATTTGAATTGGGCAATTCGCCACTGGCCTATCTTCATGGGAAATATGCTGGAAAAAAAATAGCAATGACCACAACCAATGGTACCCTGGCCATTGAAAAATCAAAATTGGGCTCAAATGAAATTCTGATTGGCGCATTTCTGAATCTTGACACTACGGCGAAATATCTGGCTGCCCAAGATCAAGATATTTTGATCCATTGTGCTGGCTGGAAGGGTAAATTCAATCTGGAAGACTCCCTTTACGCCGGTGCTCTGGTGAGTTTTTTAGCCGATCAATTTGAATGGGAATGCGATGGCGCAATCGCAATGAAAAACCTATACGAACAAAATGCGGGTCAGTTGAAATCCTTTCTCAACCAAGCTGCTCACGCAAAAAGGCTCCAAAACCAAAACATCGAAGCTGACATTGACTTCTGCCTGGCCATGAACCAATATGAAATTGTTGGGAAGCTGGTTGGCCAAGAACTATTGGCATTCTAGAAATAGCCAAAAATTGGATTTAACTCCCCTAAAATTTCATATTTATCTTGTAAAATCCCCAAACAAAAACAAACTGTTTGGGTTAATCCAACGCTGTATTTTAAACTAAACCAAATATAATAAACGATGAAAAAAATTTTACTATTGGCTATGGCTTTGTTATTCAACATAAGCTATTCGGCTATCGCGCAGACCAATCAGGTCTCGGGCACCGTCATCTCCGGGGAGGATAAGCTTCCCCTACCAGGTGTGAGTGTCTTGATAAAAGGCACTTTCGGTGGGGTTGCGACTGACCTTGATGGGAAATTCAATTTAGACAATGTTGGCCCAAATACAGTTTTGGTATTTTCCTTTATCGGATTTGAAACCCAAGAACAGACTGTAGGAAACAGATCTGTAATCGACGTGACTCTAAAAACAGATTCAAAGTTATTGGGTGAGGTAATCGTAACTGGATACAAAACCCAAAATAGCAGAGAAGTAGCGGGGTCTATCAACACCGTTTCAGCGGAACAAATCAGGGAAGTCCCCATTGCATCTTTTGACCAGGCATTGCAGGGAAGAGCGCCGGGGGTCTTGATCCAAGCCAACTCAGGCCAACCAGGAGCAGCTGCAGCAGTGACCATCAGAGGAAAAGGATCCATCAACGGATCAAATGCTCCTTTGTTTGTGTTGGACGGAATCCAAATTTCGGCAGCTGATTTTGCGACTTTAAATCCGAATGATTTTGAATCGTTCACCATTCTGAAAGATGCTGCTTCCACCTCTATCTATGGTTCAAGAGGAGCAAACGGTGTTATCGTCATTACATCCAAAAGAGGAAAGTCAGGTGTCACCAGAGTAAACTATGACTTTCAATACGGAGTATCTGAAGCTCCAAGCCACCCACAGTTGGTCATGAATGGAAATCAGAAATTAGATTATGAATTGGCCAACGGAAACCTTTACGGCTGGACAGATGCTGAACTTGCTGGATTGAGACAAATAAACACCAATTGGGAGGATGTACTCTTCAGGACTGGAAATACACAAAGTCATCAGCTTTCTGCCTCAGGTGGAAGCGACAAAACCACTTTCTTCCTTTCAGGATCTGTTTTCGATCAAACAGGTACTGTTCCCAATACTGATTTGAGACGATATACTGGTCGAGCCAATGTGGAAACCCAAGCCGGGAATTTCAGATTCGGATTGAATACCTCCATTGGTTTTTCCAAATTCAACAATACGCTGGAAGGTGATTCATTCATCGGAAGCCCTTTGAATGCAGTAAGATGGTTGAATCCTTACGAAAGACCTTATGATGAAAATGGTGATTATACCCAGATCGTATCAGGTCAGCCCAATGCACTTCAAGAGCTCCTGGAGAATCAGACTTCCAGGGACCAAATCAAAGGAGTGGGAATCGCATTTGTGGAATACAAAGCACCATTCTTAGAAGGCTTAACAATGAGAACCAATTGGGGCATCGACTACACCCAAAATGAATTTCAAACCTATTTGGACAGAACGACATATAGAGGATCTATCGCACAAGGCGGCAATGGTAGTTTGGGGAGAGCGTTGGAAAGGAATTTCAGATACACAGGTACCACCTCCATTAGTTATACCAAAAGATTCAATGTAGACAACGAACTTACGGTTGCAGTTTTCAATGAAGTTGTGAAAAATGATGAGAGAGGATTTGGATTTACTGGATTTGGTCTTGTGGGCCCATTCCAAAATGAAGCCGGAATCACGCCAGGTACTCCTTTGAATGGATACATCCCTGGAGTTAGAGGTTTTGGAGGACAAAACTCTCTTGTTTCCTACTTTATTGATGCTACTTATGGATTCAAGGATAGGTATTTTATCAATGCGGGTCTTAGAAGAGATGGCTCATCAAGATTTGGTGAGGACAACAGGTATGCAAACTTCGGATCAATTGGATTGAGCTGGATTGTGAGTGACGAAGCATTTATGCAAAATCTCAAAGGTAACTTCTTCAATGAATTGAAATTCAAAGGAAGCTATGGAGCTGTAGGTAACCAAGAAGGAATTGGCAATTTTGATTCCAGAGAACTTTTTGGCAGATCCATCTATAACGGAATTGGAGGGATTGCTTTGACCAATCTTCCAAATCAATTTTTAAGATGGGAAAGAAAAGAAATGTTGAACGCAGGAGTTGAGTTTGTTCTCCTTCAAGGAAGATTGAATGGTATTTTTGAATACTACAACAACGTTACTGACGATCTTTTCCTAAACCGTCAATTGACCAGAACTTCAGGTTTCACTTCTCAAAACACCAATATTGGAAGCCTGAGGAACCGCGGTTATGAAATCTCATTTATCGGAAAAGTAATAGACAATGCCAATTTTAAATGGGAGTTGAATGCAAACTTCACCTATAACAAAAATGAGGTGTTAAGTTTGGTTGGCGATCAAACTGAAATCATCGAAGGTGACTATATCACCAAAATTGGAGAGCCAATCAACAGCTTGTATTTGGTAAGATATGCAGGTGTCAATCCTGAAAACGGAAATGCCCAATATTTAACAAATGAGAATGAACTGACCGAAAGTTATGACCCCAATGACAGGGCAATCTTAGGCACCTCGGACGCACCTTATTTCGGTGGTTTTGGAACTTCATTTTCATACAAAAGTCTCAGTTTGGATGTATTGTTTACCTATGTATTCGGAAACAACCTTTACAACAATGACAGAAACAATATTGAAAATCCGGCTTATTTATTTGACAACCTATCTGTAGACCTTCTTAACGAATGGAGAACTCCTGGTCAAATTACCAATATCCCAAGAGCTGATAATGCATTCTTTTCGGGTACAAGCAGATTTGTGGAGTCAGGGGATTACTTGAGATTGAGAAATATCAATCTTTCTTACAACTTGCCCGCAAAAACAATCGCAAACCTAAAGATTGCTTCCGCCAGAGTGTTTGTCCAAGGTCAAAACCTGTTGACATTCACGCAATTCCGAGGATTCGACCCAGAATTGTCTGACAGATTATTGGTTGGCTCTCAATACCCAGCATTGAGAACTGTCACGATGGGTGTTAGCGTTGGATTTTAATCAAATTTTAAGGGGAGTGTTGGTGTAAAACCACAAGTAAGGACCATTAAATATAAAACTGAAATGAATTTAAAACATATAATATTAGGATTCGCCATCGCAGGATCTGCCATGGTAGCAGGTTGCAATAGCGTCATTGACATTGAGCCGGAATTTGTTCTCGATGGTAGCCAAAGGTTCAAAAGTCTGGCAGATTACGAGTTTTCTCTCACTGGAACGTATGCACTCTTCAGGTCTACTTCCTACTTCGGCAATGCATCAGGGCCAGCCGCGGCATTCTCCACCATGCCGGATATGATGTCAGACAACTTAACAGAAACCCAAGAATCCTTGGCGAATTACAGACAGTTGGTCAATTGGGATTATGCAGCTGACAACGGGGCAATCGAAGGATTGTGGACTGCAGCCTATAGAATTATTGCACAAGCCAATATCACTTTGAGAGATATTGATACATTTGCTGATGAGGATCGAGGAAGATATAATCGGATAAAAGGCCAAGCTTTGGCCATTAGGGCTTATGTTCATTTTGATTTGCTCAGGTATTTTGCTACTGATCTAACCAGAAGTTCAACCGCTCTAGGGATACCCTATAAGTTATCCTTCAACACTGACAATATTGCAAGATCAACCGTAGCACAAAGTTGGGATGGGATATTTACAGATTTGGCAGAGGCCAAAATGCTATTGGAAGATACCGACAAAACCATCAATGCTTCTGCGAATTACACAAACAGATCAAACATCGATGCCATCACAATCGACGCGATCCTAGCGAGAGCTTATCTGTATTCAGGTCAATATACCGAAGCAGCAACAGCAGCTACCAGTGTCATCGAGGAAATCCCTCTGGCATCAAGGACAGCTTTTCAGGGAATTTGGAGAGATGAAAATATCGGTCGTTCGGAAGTAATCTGGTCTATTCCTTTCAATGCAGGCGAAGGAACTCCAGGAACAAACGTATATTTTCCTAATGGAAACAGATCCTCCTTCAGACCTTCTATGGAGGTTTTGGGACAGTTTGATCCAGTGGAGGATGTTCGGTATACTTCCTATTTCCAAACTGTAGGCAATCGCTTGGTGGTCTCTAAATACTTGGGAAAAGGAAATTTGAGAGATGGAATCGTCAATTTCAAGGTGATTAGGGTGGCTGAAATGTACCTGATCAGAGCCGAAGCCAATGCAAATCAATCCGGAGGAGATATTAATGCTTTGACTGATCTCAACGCATTGCGCTTGGCCAGAATCAACGGTTATCTACCTGTTATATTGGCAGGTGATAATCTAAAAGCAGCAATTGCTGAAGAAAGAAGGAAGGAGCTTTTCGTGGAAGGACACAGATTCTTTGACTTAAAGAGAACCGACAGGGCGTTGGAAAGATCGGATTGTGGAACAGCTTTCACAAGTTGTGCATTGGCTCCAGATAATAGGGCTTGGGCATGGCCCATTCCTATTAACGAAATCAGCGCAAATGACCTAATCAATCAAGAAAATCAAAACCCTGGTTATTGATCTACCCCATGGTGATATAAATTAAACTGAATAGGCTGTCCCAAAAGGGATGGCCTATTTTTTTTTGAGTTTCTCAAACCTTTTCTAGTGGAGAATCAGTAGGGGGCGACGTGCAGATTTTTTTTGCGAATCTGGTTAAAGAACCAAAAGAAATAATGCATTGGATGACAACAACTTTAGTTAAATTGATTCGCAGGAAATGTGGGAAATCCTCTATTGCTCGCAGAAATTTGGGTGCAGGCTCCTACCCTATTGAAAATCTAACTCCAAGACAGCCTTTTGAACTAGAAATATGCATTGGTTTCGGAATAGGAATTGAAACTACAAGAAAATCAGACTATTTGGATAAATAAGTAGGCGATCGATAGGGTGAAGTCAAAGGCAGCAAACAACAGAACGATTGTTAGATAATTATAGGCTGAAATTGAATTGGTTATGCATGAATCGGCTTGAATACTGCAACTACTGAATTAGAAACTGGCATGGAGTGTGTTTTTTAAATCCGGAAAACCTGAAGTGCTTAAACCCGAAATATGCATTAAGTTTCCAAATGAGATCGAAGCTGTGGGAAAATCAGACTATTGGGAGACCAATTGCCGACACCAATAGAGTGAAGTCAAAACCAATAAACATCTAATTGAATATCAGTTAATTATAATATTGAATTGAGTTCGTAATGCATAAAAGGGGTTAAAACTAAGATTGGGTACCAGAGAGCGTTCAAACTATAATTCAAGAAAAATCAAACAAAACAGCGTCTTTGAAAAAGGATTAAAAAAACACGATTGGGCATTCGATCCAATAAATTTGAAAGAGGGTTTGAACGCACAATTATTAGCTCAGAATTTTGTTAAGAAAATCAGGCCTGCTCCGACTTTTATACTTCAAACCCTAATGCCGAAAAAAACAGAAATTGATGAATTTAGGAATTAATATGGGATTAGTATGCATTGTCATTATTGGCCAATAAGCATTTGACAGTCAAAAACATGACTTTAAAATCAAGAAACACACTCCAATTTTTGATATAGAACAAATCATATTTCAATCTCGTGTTGATGTCAAATTCATCCATTATTTCTCCCCTAAATCCTTTTGCTTGGGCAAGGCCGGTAATCCCAGGCTTTACCATGTGCCTACACATAAAATATTGGATTTTATCTGCAAATTCCTTGTTCATGGTGATGGCGTGTGGTCTTGGACCGACGATGGACATTTGACCCATCAAGACATTAATGATTTGTGGCAATTCATCTATACTGGTTTTCCGCAAGAATAAACCGACCCTCGTAATTCTTGGATCATTTTTACTGGCTTGTTTGAAATGTCCATTTGGGCTGAATTTCATGCTGCGAAACTTGTAGCAAAAAAAAGGGACATTGTTTTTACCATGTCGCATTTGCTTGAAAAACACTGGACCATTTGATTCCATCCTGATGGCAAGGGCAATCAGGGGAAATAACCAAACAGCAATGAATAATATGAAAAAAATTGAAAACACAACATCGAATATTCTTTTGGTACCTATCTGCGAAGAATCCAGTAGATTAGTGGAGTACCTGTTGATGATGAATTCAGCCTCTGCGGAAAAACCAGGTATGTTTTTGTATTTTGAAATAATAGTGGACATTGTGAAAATATTTTTTAAAACCAGTATTTTTGAGATTGTAGAACCCTAATTTTATTTGATTAAAATTTAGATTTTTATTTTTCAAATATAACCAAATATTTTCTTTTATGTTTTAAGATTCTTTTTTTAATATTCAAACATCATTTTTTTAGTATTAAAATACCTATACTAATGTTTAAATTCTATATTTTAATGAACAAATTGCTCATTATCCTTAAAACAGGTAATATCACCTAAACCCTTTTTATTTTGTTTTTCAAACATTGTTTTAATAAGGAAAATAGGACCATAAAAGAAATATCTTTTCCACATCCTCCTAGGTTCTCTAACAAACCTGCCAAACCATTCCATGCCTAACATAATCCAAATTTTACCTGGTCTTTGAATTGTCCCTGCGTAGAAATCAAACACAGCACCAATTGAACATATAATTGTTGAGTCAAGTAGATGTTTGTGTTTATTTACCCATTTCTCTTGTTTTGGCGCTGTCATACCAACGAACAAAACATCTGGTTTAAAACTATTCACCTGATTGATCATTTCTTCACTTTCTTCGTCTGAAAATTCACTTTTATAAGGGGGGGAATATGATTCAAAACTGATATTGGGGTATTCAGAATTGATTTTATTTCTTATTTTATCAAGTGTTGATACCGAAGCTCCTAAGTAAAAACATTTACCATGCTTTTTATTAAGATTCTCCAAAAGGTAATCATGAATATCAGCTCCAGCAATCTTCTTAATCTTACTTCTATTCAAGATCAAGTTAGACCAAACTACTGCTATACCATCTGGAAGAAGAATATCTGACTCCACAAGTGCTCTCTTGAAATTAACATCTTCTTCTGCAATACAAAAGGAATACTGATTGATAGTATTAATTACCAATTGACCTTGCTCAAAAATATTGTTGAGACTACCGCTAAATAACTTATAATCGAAGTAAGGTGTATTTTGAAAATTCATATAGAGAAATTGTTGTTAACTTTTTTTTTAGACATACAACATGTATTATCTTAATAATAATCAACTATTGAAGAATTAATTATATATAATCATTGAGTACGATTGAAATATAAAGACTCAACGGGTTGGACCACCAAATTAATTATGTCTATTCAATATTATAAAATATAAATATCAGAAAGATAATGATTTATTTAAAATCCTATTGGGCGGGGTGACAGCGTGTTTAATCGTTTCAAGCCAAGCATGTAACGCAAGTGATTCTGGAAGGTCAACATCACTAAAGGAAATAATTTGACCAGGATCTATATTGTCTTTCAATCGTGCATGACTCAACAATCCAATTGGAACATGGTCAACATTTTCTGAGAATTTCACACACTCACCGCGCACTTCGAAACTTCCGATGCCTTTTTCAATAACATCCCCAGCTTTCAGTGCCTTTTTTGCAATTGCTGCCACACTTACTGTTGGAAATCTACCATTGTTAAGAAGGACATTCTTCTGATAGAAAAGATTTTTCAAATCTCTGAAAATTTCAAATAAGCATAGGTGTACAGGTTTATACAAAAGGTAAAAAGGTCCTTTCCCCATTTTATAGGTAGCCAATTCTTCAGCCAAATCTTCATGGTGTGTAGCTACTATAAATACACCTGGAGGTGATTCCTTAGACACCAAATAATCACTTAAAACTGTGTTCATTTTTTTGGCTTCAGCAGCTAAAGCAAAGGCTCCTTCTTTAAAATTTTCGGTTTGAACTCCTATCAAACCCCTCTGGGCAATATTGGCGTTCAATCCATTGGCGACGAGGCACTGTTCGATTTGAAGCTTGGTACCGTCCGTAAATGAGGTGACAGAATTCAAGCTAAAACCCTGCTTTTTCGCCCAAAACATCATGTCTTCCTTGGACGGATTAAGGTTTTGGTAACCTTTTATATTCCCATAGACCAAAGGTTGAAAACCCATTTCCACTATTTCATTTTTCAGAACCGCCAAACAGCCGGGCTGATCTCCATTACCTTCTGACAAGAGTCCTCTTTCTGAAAGCCAGCTGCCTGTTAAAACCTGGGTATCTGCATCCATGGTCAATACTGGGATATTGTATTTAAAAGCCTGGAAAATAACTTCCGTACTGTAGATAGGATCACCCGTGCTCACGATTATCAAATCCGAATTGTCAAAAAGTTCCAAAGGATTTGTGGTAAGATAAGATTGATCAACCCCCAGTCCTTCTACAAAACCTTGCCTTCTCGTCAAAATTTTAGAGATAACCATATCAACACGCTTTGGAATTAATTTACTAAGACCCCTAGCGATCATCCCTGTACCAACCAAACCAATTCTAATCGGATTTTTAAGACTGTTCCTCATCTTATTAAAAATTTAATGTTCGATGATATAAAAATAAAAATTTTTAATTTATAAACCAAATATTTGTATTTGAAAAACACTTTTTATTATTTAATTTTCATTTTTAACCAAATTAAATTTTAATTAAAAAATTATTTTTTATTCTTTTTTTTATATTTTGTAAATAAAAATTAATTTAAAATCAATTTTTATTTACAAAACGTGACAAAAATATGAGTGAAGATGTAGATAAAATAATAGGACCTTTTGATTTGATGATTTTAGGTCCAAATTCAACACACAGAGAAAGTGGTTTCTTAAGTGGTTCGTTCAAAGTTGTTTTTTTGAATCCTAAAAGCATGGAAACACTTGGAGATTTATCGCTAACCTTAAGGGGTTGGAGTATAGAAAAAAATATTGCTGAACAAAAACAAATCATAAAAAAGAACTTTTAAGCAGATTATGCATGATTTAGAGTTCAAATACTTTAAATTAAATAGAAAGTGATCAGGATAAAAACAGGTAGCATTGATACTTTATTTAATGCTCCTTGTCTTTCAAAGGTGGAGGAGAAAAACAGAGTATTTAACCCCTATAGCAATGGGGGCTCCGAAAATTTAATATTCTTTTCCTCAAAACGGAAATTCCCACTTCATACCAAAGCCTATTCAAAAAAAACTTTCAAAAAGACCTACAAAAAACGTACAAAATCATGCATTTCTCCAAAACAGGATTGATTTTTGAAGCGCAAGTCAAGTGGGATAAACGGGAATATTACCAGTTTCGACCTCCTACACCACCTTACGTAACGACCAATTTACGGTGGTTCCTTATTTTGACACCGATGGTAATATAGGTGATATTGTCCATCCCTCAAAACTATTGTTACTCTTATTAATTTATTCCTAAATCCTTAATTTTATATTTACACTAATACACAATAAAACATTGATATATAGCATATTATTACGAAAATGCCATTAGGTATCATTCACTAATCTTTTGAAAATCTCAGCACTTTCCAAACCAACTGTTTAGGCAATTAACCTCGGCTGACTCCTCACTGCTTTTGTTAGCCACATCAGATTTAACATTCGCAGGTCTATCAGACATCTCCTGTTTAGGGTAACAACTCTCATCCCATCCACCTGCTGCATTAACATCAGAGAATCCTGACAGTAGGGACTTTGATTCGCAAACTCAGTAATTTTTAATAGGCCTTAAATATAGTTCCTGTCCTTCAGGCTGGGATTTTTCTGCAGACTTCCTGAAAAACTCACCTGATGGCAGTGAGATTCCACCTCATGATAGGCACTCTTTCCTAAAGGGAACACTTCCTAATACCAAGCGTGCTCAAAACTCTAGCCAAGTACTTACCGACCATGCCACGGACAAAAAAAAGTCCTCTAAAAAGGTTTTAGAAAACTTTTTTTAACCTTCTTGGTTAGAACGCTAAGGGTAAAATGTTTTTTTTAATAAGCATTTTTGTTATTGAAAATTAAACTTAGAATAGTCCAATAAATAATTTTAACGTCAAAAAATAAACTCCAATTTTTTATGTAAAACAAATCATATTTTAGCCTATTATTCATGTCAGATATATCTGTGATTTCACCTCTAAAACCTTTGGCTTGGGCTAAGCCGGTTATGCCAGGTTTAACTAAATGCCGACACATAAAATTTTGCATTTTGTCAGCAAATTCCTTATTCATTGGGATGGCATGTGGCCTAGGACCAACTATTGACATATTTCCCAAAAGAACATTAAAAATCTGAGGCAATTCATCCAAACTTGTCTTTCTTAAAAAGGAGCCAATTTTGGTAATTCTGGGATCGCATTTTGAAGCTTGTTTGAATTGACCATTTGGATCAAATTTCATACTTCTGAATTTAAAACAAATAAATGGCACATTATTTTTACCATGTCTAGGTTGTTTATAAAAAATTGGCCCATCAGATTCCAATTTTATCAGCAAAGCGACAATTGGAAACAACCAACTTCCAACTAAAATCAAAAAAACAAGTATCAAAAAAACTTCAAAAAATCTTTTCAAAAAGATCTGAGAACGATCCAAGAGATTTATTGAATACCTATTAAGAATGAAGTCCGTATCGATGGTAAAAGTTTGTGTGTTCCTAATTTTGGAAATTGTAATAGCCATAATACAATTGTTTATTTTTTTTATTCCTTGCTTCCCGAAAAGAATTGAAATATGTGAAATATGATCAAACCTTTCGACACCATAAATTTAGAAAAAAAAATAGAGACAAAACAAACAAATTACATTTTTTTTTATTTGAATTGCATTTTTGTGCATCTTTTAGTAAAAAACGGATTTTAAAGTGAAGCCAAAAGCCCCAAAAAAAAGCAAAAAACATTGCCTTTACAGCATTATTTTGGAAAGTCTGAAAAAATTTTATTCGATAATTTTTAAGACTCATAGCTTGTTCAAAGAAACGCTTAAAAGCGCGGCTTCCGGCAAATTTGTATATCCAAATATATCCAGGATCTCCTTATCACATCAGACTCCTTCCAGATATTCGAGAAAGTTAGCACCGCACTCCGGCCAGAAAACTGATTATTAATTACTGAGTAGAATATTCCCGGACAGACCCAGGTTGGGTCAGATCCAGTATGATAACGACCGAATCAAAATATATGGAATTAAGCCTCTTTAAGAAAAAAGCATCTGCCATTTAGGGATTCTCTTCTCTGACTGTGAATTCAATTTTTTAAGATATCATAGGAAAAAGAAATTCTTCCGAGAAAAGAAATAAAAATCACTTCTGTAAAGGCCTTTAAAATACTCAATTTGAACTATTTATAGCCTGCTGAAAAACTCAACCATAAAAATGCTTGCCCTGATAATTTGACTAGCTTGAGCACTAGGAGGATTGAGGTAATCCACGACTGACTGTATTTTTGAGTCTAACCCTGATCCGGTTTATGTAGAATCCATTTTTTGCCCGCTCAAACTTGTCGTCTATCGGATTTCTCCCCCCCTAACTTATGTGGTTTCACTCCCTTGGCGGATGGCCAGCCAAAGGCTTTGGCCGCTCATTTGATTTTCATTATCTTCAGCCAGTGCCTGTTTTGACGGGTACTGTATCGCTTATCTGCCAATACTTATGCAGGATAAAACACAAAACGTTTCAGGTTCTTTTTTACAAAATATTCAAAGCGAATTCACGCATTGAGCGTTCCAGGACAAGGTATCCAAAAAAGAAAATCCAACCATCAGACTCAGTTAGATCTTAACCCCAAACTTAGTATTTGCACCTGCCTTCCCCTGCACGATTGGAGCAAATGAGATAGAAGAATATTGAGTATGCGGTCTGCCACCTCCCTCAAACATATTCAGTTGTTGAAATGGTCTAGATTGATCCAGTACGTCCTCCTCAACCGGTACGGAAGGGAGAAAACAGCGAAGCCTTCGAGCAGTTTTGGAATCGACTTGAAGTTTTTTTTAGATACTGATGCTAGAATTTGATCCCTTTGAGGATCAAATTTTTTGAAGAATTTTAGTTTTGGACAACTTCAGATAAACTTTCTAGATTATTTTTCGGTATGTCCTTGGCTACTTTACCTGATGGCATTCAGGATTAGCTCATAGATGAATCCCTCCGTAATTTCTCTGGTTTTGTTGAGCAAGCCTAAATCGGTCGGATTGACAATTCCCTATGAACAGATGCTCGCTTCATAAATCCACTCCCGATTTGTTTTCACCCCTCCTTAAGGGGCTAATCTGTGTCCTTACCACTTTTATAATTTTTATTTAACGGTTCTGTCCATAAAAAACTCATGGAACTTTTGGTTCATCTTCGCAACCAACTCCTGACCCAGCCGCTTCCTGATATCCACAAACATTGAAAAATAAAAAGTGGGCTAGCTTTATATAGGCACTTTATCCTAAAAAGTATTGCAGTACCTGTCCCGAATTACAGCATACATGTTTTTTGTAATCTGGGTGACAGTTTCCCGACCATCCAGATTGAACATATTCTTGTTGTTCACCGCCCAGATCAAGATTCAGGTCGGAACTTCTGGTGTATTTCTGCGGGGTATCTTGTTATAACAGATAAACCAAATGGTCCCAAGAAATCTAGGCACTAAACACCACCCAACGGTTAGATGAATCATGCTGATTGTAAAATGATGTCTCAAATTCGAAAAAAGCCTGCTGGCTCTAGTTTGCATATTTGTCGCGTGGCGAACTCCTTTTAGAGATCTTTCGCAATGTTACTTGTCCTCTAATATAATCTAAAGAATCGCTCTCAATCTCTCTAAAACATCACTTTTTTATTTTCTTGGAAGACCCTAGCAAATTAAGTGAGCTATTAAAAATAGTTGGATCGTTCTAAAACATGGACTAAATAAAAATCACTATATCCATAGGTATCAGTTTTCGTCTATTTATCTCCCTAATTATTCAGGAATCAGCTTTGGCCTACGAACCAATCTGAAGCATCAAATGTAGCATGTCCACTTTGGTAGTTTTATCCGCTTGAACACTTTGAATTCCTTCTACTTTGGGTCGGTTCTGGCCCTCTTTCAAGTTAGCGAATGGAATAGCTTTACTCTTTTTCTCAAGCTTGAATGTGTCAGTAATTTTTAGTTCTTCCTCCAAAATTTGAAATCATTAACCTTAGAGCATGGTAGAAGATAGAACTCTTGCAGATGGCTATTCTGGGTAGAATTTTGAAGGATTCACACCAAATCGTATTCAGCGAAGAAAAATCGATTCTAAAAATCAATTACTTTAAAGCGGTTTGTCCGCTATTCTTTCCCCAAAACAACACTAACCTCAGGGAGCAATTTGCAGCACTGAAAAAAGGTCAATCTGAGCGCTTTATTTATTTAACTATATTTACCCATTAAAATCATACCCTTTAAAACCAATAGTTGAAAAAATTTTCCTTTTTAAAATCCATGCAAACATTCTATAAAAATGTTTCCTTTCTGATTCTCTGTCCTTAATAATAAAAGGTGGATGGTTTAATGGGAAATTCAATTTCTGCACCCTTGTTTCAGAAAAATTATTATTGTCACTAAAAGTATGAGTAGCATCTGCCCCAAACCCTATGTTGCTCACCAAGTTATTTTTCGGCATTATGGTTAGGCCGGAATTTATTAATCTAGTAAATTCCCATTGATAATCCCATACCCCCTTTATTTTTCCTGTATACGTTTCGGAAAATTTCCTTATCATGTACTTCCTTATTAAATAATTGGGATATAAATCATTAAAATAATTTTTAACTCCAACCTCATTAAATCTTTTCATTTCATAGTCAAAAAGTTTCCAAGCCCTTCCCCAAGTTGCCCATCCCCA
The DNA here is from genome assembly GCF_030656585.1 of Rhodonellum sp. NCBI lineage: Bacteria > Pseudomonadati > Bacteroidota > Cytophagia > Cytophagales > Cytophagaceae > Rhodonellum > Rhodonellum sp. The sequence continues at coordinate 4,936 of NZ_JAUSPP010000017.1, read as the reverse complement.
CATGTGCCCTATTTGGGAAAAGAAATATGAATAATCATGATCCCGAACAAACGTTGGATTATGATTTGTACCTGCGATATGCATAATCCTTGAATCATCCTTATATTTTTTCAGTAGCTCGTCACAGAAAAAGAAAAAGCTTCTATCAGGTACGCAATCATCTTCCAAAATAATCCCATACTCCTCGTGACTGAAAAGCCAAGATATCGAATCTGAGGGGCCTTTCCCACATCCTAAATTCTCGTCTCGAAAAAGAGTTTTTAGTTGGCAGGACCAATCTATTTGTTTTATGATTTCTCTTGTCTGCTTGCACCTATCCAAATCTAAGGGATTAGATTCTCTTGGTCCATCGGCAGCAATATATAAATTGGAAGGTTGAATCAATTTTAAGGCATCAAAAACCTTTTGGGTATGATCTGGTCTATTAAATATTATTAATAATACTGGTGTATCAAATACCATTATATAAGAATTAAGATAAATGTTTGTTGAAATGTTATAACCATATTCTCAAATAATTTATACCAAAATTATAAAATCAAATATCCAACATATGGTTTATTATGTTTTCCTAAGTTTTCGTCGATAAGTGAAAAACATGAGCAAATGCATCTTTCAGTGTTTAGAATTACCCTAGTAAATTTATTTTTCAAAGAAAAAAGATTGGACTTACAGAACATCAAAGTTATAGGTTTTGATGGACATTTCATGTTTTTTTATTGGAGATTCTCCCTGAAATTTGGTGGGAGGTGCTTGGATTACAATTTTGTCAAGAATAGCATTTATAATGGTGTAATCTAAGGTGGTTTCATTCCATGGACTGACGGAAACTGGGAGGTGAGAATGGCAGACTTTTTTACATGACGGACCTTCAGGGGCTTCATCAGCAGGATTCTTATCTAAATTTGCAAAAGATAAATCTACAAGTCATCTAAATTGGGGGCATATAGTCTTTCGAGAGAGTCAAAACCTGATACCTTTCAGAATTACTTGATTATCTTAAAAAAATCTCTCCTATTTTAAGAAATCTTCAAAGTCAAAAATGGATTTATTTTACAGATGGCAGGAATTTGTTTAGTACTAATAAATCAGTTTTATTGCTGTTAAAACGGGAATCTTTGATTAAAATAATTGTAGTAAATCAAGGAAATTTATTCAAAAACAAATTACTTGTATCCGACTAATTTCCAAAACTTGGGGAAAAGCTTTCTGGCTCTCTAATTAAAGAATGGTTTTTTGATTTTGAAAAACACGTCCCTGATTCAAACTGAACAATTCAAATTGTATTATTTTTAGATCTCTGTCCAAGTCTCATAACCACCCTAATCTAACAAGCTATATCATCGAAATGTTGGAGCACAAGTTCATTGGCACCATGTTTACGATGGTTACAAACGGCTCAGCTTCTTTGCAGCACTGCCTGTGAATTACCGAAAACAATAAATTGGCTATCAAAGTAATCCAAACCTCTGTTTTGAGCCCTTCCAAGGTGTCCGTGTAAAAATACCCCAATTCAAAGTTTTGTTTCAATTGCTTGAACAGAACCTAGATGCTCCATCTGTATTTGTAAAGCAGAATTACTGTACTGTCACTGTAATCAAACATATTGGATACAAACTCCAGTACCCTACCGCTGCCCGGGTCTTTGTAAATGATCAATCTTACCCATAAAGAGTCTTTTGATAGGTTTAGCATGATTATCTGATCAGAAACAACACTGCCATCACCATAATCACTGATTTAGTTTAGCTGTCCTTCCAAAACCTGATATTCTGCATTGTCATTGAGCCGGCTTACAAAAAAGCACCCATTTTCAGTCCATTCTTTCCAATTTTGATGCTTGACGTATCCTTTGTCAAAGACATAAATTGCTCCTTTTTCTGCTTCCAGCTGTCTGAGAAAAGATTCATCGTTACATGCTGCTTCTGTGATATCAATCAGGAAAGGTGCGAAGCCGCCTAACGTCATCTTTGCATGTGTTTCCAGCCCGTCTTTCTTTTTGTCCATCACCTTTGAATACATCTACAAACAATGAAATTGTAGAAGAATCAACGATCATGACTTTTTCTGTATCCACTTGCCCGGAAAGAAAGCTACATTGTACCGGTCTCAATTCTTTTTTTAATAATCAAAAAGTTGCTAATAAATCGATTCAAATACCCTACTGTTCCGGTTTATATTGGGATCGATTAGCGTGCTGACGGTAGGAAGTCTGTTAATACCCGGATGTGTAAGGCGATCTTCGAGGAAAAGTCATTTTTTAAAAAGGCTGTTGAGCGAACAGTACTTTGTGACAACTGCATACAGCATAAATACCAGTTGCTTCCGGCCAGTAATGGTATTATATCACCGATCACTCTGGTATTCTGACACACTGGAGGCAACAATTTGACGGGGAAGAAAAGAAAGTAGCTGACAAATTACTGGTTGACCGGCAAGATTCGTATTTTTGCCATAATCCTTTTTAGTGCGGTAACTTCAAACATCATAAATTTTAGCAAGATGAAAAAATCTCGCTATTATATTTTTTTTAAGAATATAAAAAAAACATGCAATGTCTTTGTCGGATGAGAGTAAAAACATATTATTATTCTTCACCATCAATCTCTGTTAACGAGTCATCAAATTCATGAAAAAAACATCTGCCAATCTGATTAAGGCCACTTTTTTCTCCTTCCTATTCTTAATTTGTTTGGTCGCTTACCCAACCACCTTTCATTTCTCTTCTTCTCTTGGCGATGATGCGCGCAGTATTGCTCAAGCTCAAAATGAAAACACACCCTGGAAGAGTATTCAAAAACTAAACTCAATTTTCAATATCCTTCGGCCCGGTGATAAAATTCTGTTCAAAAATGGTGATGCGTTTTACGGAACCCTCTCCATCACCAAATCAGGTACCGCAGGTGCCCCAATTTCATTCGGAAGTTATGGTTCAGGTGTAAAACCGATAATTACCTCGCTTGTCACGGTTTCAAACTGGATTTCCAAAGGGGGAAATATTTACGAAGCCAATGTGGAGGTTGAAGATGCTTTGAATATTGTCCTTCTCGATGGGAAAGCTCAGGCAATGGGTCGTTTTCCAAATCCGGACGCAATCAGAAAAGGGTATTTGACTATCAGTTCCACCAGCGGGGGAAATATTGTCAGCCCAGACCTTCAGGCACCCGTCAATTTTACCGGTGGTGAGATCGTCATCAGGAAAAACAATTGGATTATTGACAGACACTACATCGATCAACATTCCGGAACAAGTATCAACTACAATACGACAGGAAGTAATTATAGCCCAAAGGTGGGTTTCGGCTTTTTTATCCAAAATCACCCCGGCACCTTGGATCAAAACGGAGAATGGTTTTTCAACAAAAAGAATAAAACCCTGCAAATCTATTATGACAGAGGTGATCTCTCCTCTGCCAATATTCAGGTTGCTTTAAACAATCAGGTGATTGATATCAAGCAAGGCATCAGCAATATAACTTTTTCGAACCTGTCCATTCTTGGGGCCAATGAAAATCTGGTCAGCTTATCTAGTTCCTCAAATATTTCCTTTACCTCAAGTGAATTGAAATTTGCCGGTAAAAACGGCATCCATGCAGTAGTCACAACAAATTTTATCATCCAAAATTCCTTGGTGGAAGACATGCATAACAGCGGTCTGTTTTTCCAATGGCAGGATGTAAATATGAAAATCCTCAACAACACCTTCAATCGCACCCATTTTTTTCCCGGCATGGGCAGAAACGGTGATATGAACGGAAACACCATTTACATGAGTGAAACATCCGGCAACGGGCTTGTTGAAAACAATAAAATTTTAAATTCGGGATACCAAGGCATAAATTTCAACGGAAACAACACCATCATTAAAAATAATCTAGTTGATATGTTCTGCTTTGTAAAGGATGATGGAGCAGGTATTTATACCCACACAGGTTCAGCCAATACAACTTTGACCAATAGAAAAGTAATTAACAATATCGTAATTAACGGTATCGGAGCTGTAGATGGAACAAAACCCTATGGGCCAAAGGATTTCCCATATGTTGAAGGCATTTACATGGATGATAACTCTACAGGTGTCGAAATAAGTGGGAATACAGTTGCAAATGTAGCCTCAAGCGGTATTTATATACATAATTCCCGAAGCATTGACATTTTTCAAAACAACATTTACAATGTTGGGAATTCCATCCTTTTTGCGCACGACAACCTCGGAGATGCAAACAGGAACATCAACATGAAGAACAACAAGTTCCTTGCAAAAGACACAAATCAATCCCACATTTTTGTTCGATCAAAATTAAATGATGTGGCGCTGATGGGAACATTTGACCAAAATGTTTTCGCAAGACCTGTCAATGAAAGTAATACCATCACTCTTCAGACTCCGGCAAAAAATGGACTGATTGACCTGCAAACCTGGAAGGACAGTTACGGACTGGATAAAAACTCCACCAAGAGCCCGGTAGCTTTTGATCCCAATAAAATGGACATCGAAGAATTCATCCTCTTTGATTATAATTATTCCAATAGCGTCAAATCACTTCCTCTGTCAGGGACATATGTGGATCTAAGGGGTCAGATACTTTCCGGAAGTGTTTCTATACCCGCATATTCCTCAGTAATGCTCTTGAAAAGCCAAAAAGATTCGCCACTTGAAAATGTGGCTCCAACGGTAACCATCTCCTCTCCTTCTCAGAATGCATCCTTCTTTATAGGAGAAAACATCAGCATCACCGCAGATGCTTCCGACGCTGACGGAAATATTGCAAAAGTGGAGTTTTACTACGGTAACACCCTTTTGGGAACAGACACCACTTTGCCTTACAGCTTCACTTGGGCAAATCTGCCAATGGGATCATTTGCTTTGACCGCCAAGGCAACAGACAACAAGGGAACTTCCACCGTTTCTTCGGTGGTCAATATCAATGTGGTC
>NZ_JAUSPP010000062.1:0-30031 GCF_030656585.1 Rhodonellum sp. | reverse complement strand
GGTATAACGGTTCATAAATCTGGTTTTAGCTTAATCTTACTTCTTCTACGGAACATCCTGTGGCAATCATCGGGAAGACATTGTCTTCTTTCTCCACCACTACTTCCAGGAAGTAAGGGCCGTCATGAATGAACATATCTGCTACGGCTTCACTGAGCTCTGCGCGTCCAGTTACTTTACTCCCTTTGATTTTATAGGCCTCCGCGATTTTGACAAAATCAGGGTTTTCGAGTTCCGTGAAAGAATACCTTTTGTCAAAAAACATCTGCTGCCATTGTCGGACCATCCCGAGATAGTTATTGTTCAGCAAAACAATCTTTACAGGTGCTTTGGTCTGCATGATCGTACCCAATTCCTGGATCGTCATTTGAATTCCTCCATCTCCACAGACACAGATCACTTGCCTGTTAAAGTCATGCAGTTGGGCGCCCAAAGCTGCCGGAAGGGCAAATCCCATGGTACCCAATCCACCTGAAGTCACTTGAGTCCTGGGCTGTTTGTAGTCAAAATATCTCCAGGCAATCATTTGGTGCTGCCCCACATCTGTCACCAAAATGGCATCGTCGGCTTTGTATTCATTGATAAACCGAATGACTTCACCCATGGTCAAGCCAACTTTCGTCGGCGACAAATCATTGGCACACACTACTTTTTTCTCTTCTTTTTCCAGTTCCCTGAAACGTTGCAACCAGTCTTCATGCTTGTTTGCATGTACAGCTTCGATCAGCATTTCCAGACTTTGGCGACAATCTCCCAAAATAGGGACTGTGCATTTGACATTTTTGTCGATCTCTGCGGGATCAAGTTCTAAGTGGATGACTTTTGCTTGTTTGGCATAGCGCTTCAAATCCCCTGTAACCCGATCATCAAACCGCATTCCCACGGCGATGAGCACGTCACATTGATTGGTAAGGATATTTGGCGCATAGTTGCCGTGCATCCCCAATTTCCCTACATAATGCGTGTTCATTTCTGACAATGCACCGGAACCCAAGAGTGTTGAAGCTGCAGGAATCCCTGTTTTGTCAACGAAGGCTTTCAATTCCTTATCGGCTTTTCCAATCAAAACACCTTGTCCAAAGACAATAAATGGGCGCTCTGCAGCATTGATCAACTCTGCAGCTTGCTGAACGGCTTCCTTATTGACTTCCGCATAAGGCTTGTAAGAACGAATGCCGAGACAAGGGATATAGTTGAATTCGGCAAATTCTGTCTGGGCATTCTTGGTGATGTCCACCAATACCGGACCCGGACGACCGGATCGGGCTATATGAAAAGCTTTGGCAATGGCGGGAGCAATGTCTTCCGCTCTTCTAACCTGGATGTTCCATTTGGTTCCTGGCATAGAAATGCCCACCATGTCCGTTTCCTGAAAAGCATCTGTGCCCAAAAGATGTGCTGCGACTTGCCCCGTGATACAGACCAAGGGTGTGCTGTCAATCTGGGCATCGGCAATGCCAGTGATCAGGTTCGTTGCCCCCGGACCGGAGGTGGCCAAGGCAATTCCTACCTTGCCGGAGACGCGCGCATATCCTTGGGCGGCATGGATTGCTCCTTGCTCATGACGGGTCAAAACATGTTTGATTCTGTCACTGTAATCATATAAAGCATCATACACGGGCATGATGGCACCTCCAGGATAACCAAATATATATTCGGCATTTTCGGCAATAAGGGATCTAACTACGATATCCGCTCCTCTTATCATGGTGTATTTGGTTTAATTGATTAATTATCCGTAACGCAACCTTCTGATGCGGTCGAGACCAATTTATTGTACTTTTTGAGCGTTCCCTGAAGTCCGCTGAGGTCTTTGTTGACCCAATGTTTTTTCCTTTCTGCAAATTCTTCCTCCGAAACCGCACATTTGAGTTCCAAGGTATCGGCATCGATGGTGATGACGTCCCCATCCTGAAGCAAGCCAATAGGTCCGCCCAAGTAGGCTTCGGGCGTCACGTGTCCCACCACAAATCCGTGGGTTCCTCCCGAGAATCTGCCGTCGGTGATCAAAGCGCAACTGGAACCAAGTCCGGCTCCGATGATCATGGAAGTGGGTTTCAGCATTTCCGGCATGCCTGGCCCACCTTTGGGGCCGATGTATCGGATCACGATGACATCACCTTCCTGAATTTTTTTGTTTTTGATGGCCTCGTTGGTTTCCAGTTCAGAATTGAAAACTTTGGCTGGGCCAGTGAAGGATTTCCCTTCCTTGCCGGAGATTTTGGCAACTGAACCTTGCGGTGCAAGGTTCCCATGTAGGATACAAAGGTGACCTGTTTTCTGTAATGGTGTTTCAATCGGATGAATGACGTTGACCATGGAAGGCACAATTGGAGTAACATCCGCAAGGTTTTCCGCCAGGGTTTTGCCCGTCACCGTCATGCAATCTCCATGAAGGAGACCATTGTTCAACAGGTATTTCATAAAGGCCGGCAATCCTCCTTGCTCATGAAGATCTTCCATCAAAAATTTTCCTGAAGGCTTGAAATCTCCCAAAACCGGGGTGGAATGGTTGATCCTTTTGAAATCCTCCAAGGTAAAATCCAAACCGGCTGTCTTGGCGATAGCCAAAATATGCAAAACCGCATTGGTACTGCCTCCCAAGGAAACGGCTACCCTTACGGCATTTTCAAGACTTTTTAGGGTAATGATATCTTTTGGTTTTAAGTCTTTTTCCAAAAGGATCTTCATGTACTTGGAGACATCCCTACATTCCTGAATTTTCTCCGGGGAATTTGCGGGATAAGACCCACTGTATGGCAATGACATCCCCATGGCCTCAATGGCCGAGGACATCGTGTTGGCAGTATACATTCCACCACAGGCTCCAGCTCCCGGGCATGCATTTTGGATCACACCTTGATAATCTTGGTCACTGAGCTCACCTTTGATCCTTTTTCCATAGGCTTCAAAAGCGGATACGATATTCAGTTTTTCGCCTTTATAATTTCCGGAACGAATGGTGCCGCCATAGACCATGATCGAGGGTCTGTTGATCCTAAGCATCCCCATGATGGCACCCGGCATGTTTTTATCACAACCGGCCACCGCAATGCAGGCATCAAAGGAATGTCCCGAAATAAAGGATTCGATAGAGTCCGCGATGATCTCTCGGGATACGAGGGAATAGCGCATTCCGTCCGTTCCCATCGAGATACCGTCAGAAATCCCGATGGTATTAAAAACCAAACCGGTCAGATCATGCGCCGAAGAGGCTTCTTTGATCAGACCGGCAAAGTCATTCAGGTGCATATTGCAGGGGTTACTTTCATAGCCACAACTGGCTACCCCTACAAAAGGCTGTTTCATCTTTTTATCACTCATTCCGGTGGCGTAAAGCATGGCTTTCCCTGCCGGATGTTCTTCATTGTCACTGATCTCCCAACTGTATTTTTTTAGACTCATGGTGATGCGTTCGTCGGTTTAATGGGTTATAAAAAAAAGTGCCTCATCATCTGAGGCACCTAGCATTATATGGATGTTTGTCTAAATAGCCTAGCGCCTCATTACTTTATATCAATGAGAATAATAATGCTTAGAGGAGTGACTATTTTCAACATGTGGTTGTGGTTCTTTTTTTTCTTTGTTTATGATGATACAATATTAAAGCTCTATTTCCACACTTACAATATTTAATTTCTTTTTTTTATCCAATTAAGAATTTAAAACAAGGTGTTTAAATATTTTTGAAAAATTTTAACACAGCCAAATCAATATAAACAGAATAAGTTATTGATGAAAATTGGGTTTGATCAAAAATTCAAAATTTTGTATTGAATTCTTCACCCCCTAATCAAATGTTTATTTTTTTGATTTTTTTTCAAGTAAAAAATACATATACCTTCTATTCAATAACAAAAAGTGTATTTTGATAAATATAACATAAAATGATCCTTTTGAAACCAATCATGCAAAGCCAAATGAATTATTCAAATGATGTCCCAAAATTTGCATTTGATTCACCTTGTTTCCTTCAAACACAAAGTGGGGACGGATCGGGTTTTCCGGCGAATTGATCCAGTTTTCAGTTTAGCCCAAAATCTGTATCGAGGTTTCTTTGATTGGTAAAACTGATAGAAGATCAGGCCATTACGCAGAAAATACCTAATCCCAACAGGAAAAGGTAAAGAAACGTCAGCCCTGGAATGTTTATCAAACATTTACAGTCTTGAATAACATTCCTCATGCATAAAACGGGTTTAGCGCTTATCTTTGCATTTCAATTTTGAAACTCCCGATATGATCAGTTTCCCAAATGCCAAGATAAACCTTGGCCTCCATGTGACCGCCAAAAGGAAAGATGGCTACCATGAACTAGAAACCTGCATGGTACCCATTCCGCTCTTCGAAGCGTTGGAAATGATATTGGACAACAAGACCGTCTTCACCAGCACCGGCCTACCCATACCTGGAGTCGACAAGGACAACTTGATTTTGAAAGCATTCAAATTGCTCAGAAAGGATTTCAACGACCTGCCAAACCTGAATATTCACCTGCACAAAAACATTCCCATCGGCGCTGGATTGGGAGGCGGATCTGCCGATGCTGCCTTTGCACTCAAGTTGATGAACAACCTTTTTGACCTGCATCTCGAAGATTGGTTTTTGGAAGACTATGCCGCGCAATTGGGAAGCGACTGTCCATTTTTCATCGAAAACACTCCAAAAATCGCCACTGGCAGAGGCGAAATCTTGGAGCCTGTTTCCGTTGACCTGAAAGGGAAATACCTCGTCTTGATCAATCCACAGATCCACATTTCCACCAAAGATGCCTACAGCGGCATTTCCCCAAAAAAGCCTTTGGGCAATCTCAAAAATATTCTTGCGGACCAAAGCATTTGGAAAGCGCATTTGGTGAATGATTTTGAGGCCAGCATTTTCCCTAAATATCCGGAAATCGCCCAGATCAAAGACCGACTCTATGATTTGGGGGCCTTCTATGCAGCCATGTCTGGTTCAGGGGCGACGGTTTTTGGGCTGTTTGATTCAAAACCCGAATCGGTAGAATGGAAAGAGGGTTATTTTGTATTTGGGGCGGAAATGTAAAAGATTCTCAAATCCTGTTTATTTTGTAAATATAAATTGTATTTATTTTTTTTAAATAAAGAGACAAAGTATGGCAACTTTCACGAGCTCACTACCAGACGATCTATTAAAAAATGCTAGGTGAACAGGCAAAAAAATTGTCTTTACCTAAAAATAAATTAATTGAAAACGCCTTAAGGATTTATTTAGATCATCTCAGGAGATCCGAATATGTCAAATCATTTCGCCAAGCTGGTGAGGATGAAGACATGACGCTGATGGCTAAAGAAGGAATCGGGGATTACTTAAAGCAGCTTGATGACGAAGCAAGGTGATATTTGGTATGCTGACCTCAATCCTACAATCGCATCTAAACAGGCTGGCTTACGCCCAGTTGTAATTATCAGTGGCAACTTGTTGAACATGCATTTAAAAATAGTGATTGCTGTTCCCTTGACATCTAAAATCAAGAAATATGCGGGGAACCCAATATTGGAACCAAATACCCGCAATAATTTAAAATCCACCTAGGAGATGCTTGTCTTTCACATCCGTTCTATTTCAAAAGAACGTCTGGTTGAAAAAATTGGCGAAATTTCTAAAGAAGAACTTGACCATACACTCAGCACACTTAAAGATCTCACCACTTTTTAGCAGGGTATTTTAAGTAGAAAAGAAGTATAATTTACCCCTAAATTAATCAATGGGCTATGGTAATTTGGAACATGCAGTAAACCCGTTTTATACATTACGGACTCAACTCAATATTGTAATTGACAGACAATCAATTGGATGTTGACTACTTTTGATGTCATCCTATTGGTGTCAGGAATTATTCTCCCAATAGGCTGATTTTCTTTCAGTTTCAATCCTATCTGGAAACCTATTGCATATTCCATCTAACTTAATCAAGTTAGATGCTTTACGTTACTTTTCCGCTGTCTTAGAATTCGGGTTAAATCTAAGAGATTTAAATCCCCAAAGTTTTTTCTTTTTTGGCATTCCTTCTCCTGTTGAAGTAATTGAAAACGGGGTAAAGACAAACAGAAAACAAGATGATCATTGTGCCCAAATAGAACCCAGGGGTCATTTTTTCCTTTTCTCCAAAAACCAATACCGCTAAAATAATCCCGTAAACAGGCTCCAGATTGACAGTCAGGTTGACGGCAAACGCGGTCAATCTGCGCATCAGCTCCACCGACACCGAAAAGGCATAGACTGTACAAACTATGCTCAATATCAACAGCCAAAGCCAATCCATGGCCGTGGGAACAAGTTGAAGACCTGTTTCCGTGAAGAAAGCCGCATAAAACGGCATAAAAAGCAAGGAGAAAATACAGGCGCCCATCATTTCATAGAAAGTCAGGACATAGGGGCTGTGTCTTTTGGTCAATCTACCATTGATGACTGTAAAAAGTGCCCCGATCAATGCCGAGCAGACAGCCATTCCCAAGCCCAACCAATAGCCTCCTTCAAAGCTAAAAATCACATACAAACCTGAAATCACCATCATACCGAGGAAAACCTCAAACCATTTCACCTTGGATTTATTGATCATAGGGTCGATAAAAGCCGTCCAGAGGGAAGTGGTGGCCATTCCTGCCAAACAGACCGAAGCCGTAGAGACCCGCGCCGCCCAGAAAAACAAAATCCAATGCAGGGAGATCAAAAATCCTGTCCCCAGTATTTTACCCAATTCTTTTGGGGGAATTCGGATCTTGCTCTTTTTCCACCAAAAGATAAGCCCCAAAGCCAGCGTGGAAATCAAAGTCCTGAAAAACACGATTTCTACCGAAGGTATACTGATCAACAGCCCCAAAATGGCTGTGAAGCCCCAAATCAGGACAATGAAATGAAGCATTGCATAATCCTTCACTGTAGAAGCGCTGTCCTGCATGTTAACGGGGAACGGTTTTGTAGAGTAAAACGCCGGCTAGGGCGAAGATGATATTGGGAAGCCAAACCGCGAAAATGGGATAGGGCGTGCCTGCTTCCGCAAAGGTGCGGGACAACAGGAAAAAGATAATATAGATGAATGCCAGAAAAAATCCCAAGGCAATCTGAAAGCCCGAACCTCCCCTTGATTTTTTGGAAGAAACAATCACACCGATAAAAGTCAGGATAATCGCCGCGAATGGAGACATGTAACGGACATATTTCTCGATCTTGTAGAAATTGACATTGTCGGCTCCTCGATCCTCCAGGATGGTGATTTGTCGGGACAGTTCCGGCAATTTTAATGTCTCGTGGTGATTTGTCGGCAAATCAAAGTCATCGGGCGTGATGGAAAGCAGGGTGTCTAGGGATTCCCCCACAGTATAGTCCTCCCCTTTTTCGTGCAAAACCCGCAAACGCCAATTCTTGACTGACCAGGAATTGATGGCGGTATCCCAGACGATACGGTCTGCGGATAGTTTGGCGAGCAAAACCCCATCCCGGATTTGCTCCAGTGTGAAATTAAAACCTGTATTTCCAGAAGTGTAATAGCGCGAAATATAAGCGTAGGTATCCGGCGCCACCTTGATGTGGATATTCTGTTCGTTGTAGAATTTGTTTTCCTCCAAATACCGAGTCTTGAATTCCGTCACCCCTGCTGTGGCCACTGGCAGCACCCATCCATTGAGGAAGAAACTGGCAAGCCCGATCATGGAGGCTCCTGCGATAAACGGCACCAGCAAGCGCACAAAGCTCACACCACTGCTGAGAATGGCGATGATCTCTGTTCTTCCTGCCATTTTGGAAGTAATGAAAATAACCGAGATGAAGACGGTGATCGGCGTCAGCAGGTTATTGAGGTAAAGCCCGTAGTTTCCCAGGTAAATTAGAATATCAACTGCCGGAACTTTATTTCTGATAAAGGCATCGTTTTTTTCTGTAAAATCCAATACCAGGACAACCAATATCAGCATCAGGACCACAAAAAAGTAGGTCTTGATGAAATCCTTGATAATGAGTTTGTCCAGTATTTTCATGGTTACAGTCTTCTGCTTACTTTTTCGACCATCACATTTTTCCAGCTGGAAAATTCTCCCGATTTGATTTTTTCTCGAGCCTGCCCGACTAGCCAAAGATAGAAACTCAGATTGTGAATGCTTGCAATCTGTGCGCCCAATATCTCTTTGCTGATGACCAAGTGCCTCAAATAGGCCTTGGAATAAAAACTACTTACGTATGAATCGATACCTAGGTCTATCGCACTGAAGTCATCTTTCCATTTTTCATTTCTAATGTTGATAATTCCTTCGGTGGTGAAGAGCATTCCATTTCTGGCATTCCGAGTGGGCATCACACAATCGAACATGTCTACGCCCAATGCGATGCACTCGAGGATATTGGCAGGTGTACCAACACCCATCAGGTATCTTGGCTTATCCTTTGGCAAAATGTCCGTGACCAATTCGGTCATTTCGTACATCATCTCCGCAGGTTCGCCTACCGACAAACCGCCGATGGCATTCCCTTCACGGCCACATGAGGCGATAAATTCCGCAGACTGGACGCGAAGATCCTTGTAAACAGAACCTTGGACAATCGGGAAAAGGGTTTGGCTGTAGCCGTACTTTCCTTCGGTACTGTCAAATTGCGCGATGCAGCGCTCCAGCCAGCGATGGGTCATGTGCATGGAATTTTGCGCATACACATATTCGCAGGGATAAGGGGTACATTCATCAAAAGCCATGATGATGTCCGCACCGATCACCCGCTGGATGTCCATGACATTTTCCGGAGAGAAAATATGTTTGGAGCCGTCGATATGGGATTTGAAAATCACTCCTTTTTCGGTGATCTTATTCGTTCCGGAGAGTGAAAACACCTGATATCCGCCACTGTCGGTCAGGATGGGCTTGGACCAGCCATTGAACTTGTGCAATCCGCCCGCCCTTTCCAAGATATCCAATCCCGGACGGAGGTAAAGATGATAAGTATTGCCCAAAATGATCTGAGCCTTGACATCGTAGGTAAGTTCCCGCTGATGAACGGCCTTCACCGATCCCGCGGTACCGACAGGCATAAAAATAGGGGTTTCGATATCCCCATGGTCTGTTTTGATGGTCCCTGCTCGGGCCTTACTCTTAGGGTCTGTGAATTCTAATTGAAACTTCATCTATGCTTTTCTGATCCCAAATCCAAAAAACTTGGAAATTCGGTGTATTTTGATAATTCAAAGCACAAAAATATAAGCTTATTCTTAAATGAATGCTGAAATTGCTTTTATATTTGCCCGCTAAAGATTTCAGCATGTTAACGGTTATTCTGTGGATATTATTTTTAGTGGCTTTGGCCATACAATTGTTTTATATCCTGATCATTTTTGGGCGTATGTCTTTTTTTTATCGAAATAAAATATCGAATCCATCCAAGTCAAATACAGAGGGTGTTACCGTGATCGTGGCCGCACACAATGAAAAAGACAACCTGAAAAAGCTCATCCCGATTCTTTGCAGCCAAAAATACCCGAATTTTGATGTCATGATCATCAATGACCGCTCCAACGACGGTACCAAAAACCTGCTGGAAAAAATGATGGCCCTCTATCCCCGGCTACGCACCGTGACGGTCAAATACACGCCCGGACATGTCACTTCCAAGAAATATGCGCTTACCCTTGGGATCAAGGTGGCCAAAAACGATGTGCTTTTGCTCACCGACGCAGATTGCATCCCAAAAACGGATAAGTGGATAGAATTGATGACCGCCCCGGTTCGTCAGGAAAACAAAACCTTTTCACTCGGTTTTTCGCAATACAATTCCGGAAAGGGATTTCTGAATCGTTGGATACAATACGAAACCCTCTGGACGGGCATCCAATACATGTCTTTTGCACTTTGGAAAGCCCCATTTATGGGCGTGGGGAGAAATCTTTGCTACAGAAAAAGCTTCTTCATGGAAAAAAAGGCCTTTAAGGGGCTTTGGCATATTGACTGCGGGGATGATGATCTTTTTGTAAACCTCTATGCAACCGGACAAAACACCGCGGTGGTGGTGGATCCGGAGAGCTTGACCCTTTCCAATCCCAAAACCACCTGGAGAGCTTACTTTTCCCAAAAAAGAAGACATTTCCATGCAGGCAAATATTACCGATCGGGTGACAAAACCAAGATCGGTGTCTATTCCGCAACCCATCTTTTATTTTGGTTGGTGGGACTTTCCTTACTGATTTTTTTAGGTTTGGCACAGAAATGGGAACAATTTTCCATTATTATCGGTATTATGGTTGTCCGATCCATATTATTGACATCCGTCTTCACTTCCGCAAGGAAGAAATTGGAAGGCGAAAGCAAAGTCTTCGGGACGATGTTTTTCGATTTCATGTATTTGGGGTATTTTTGGATAATTGGCACGATGGGGTACCAGTCAAAAAAGGTTAAATGGAAGTAAGCAAGAGAGGTTTTTCGGACAAGGCATTAGAGGATTTTGATTTGATCGACCGCGCCGTGGATCAAAATGACCAGCAGGCTTATGCGGCATTGATGAAGCGCTACAAAAAGGCGGTTTTTTTCATGATTTTAAAAATGATCCGGGATGC
Source organism: Rhodonellum sp. (assembly GCF_030656585.1). Lineage (NCBI taxonomy): Bacteria > Pseudomonadati > Bacteroidota > Cytophagia > Cytophagales > Cytophagaceae > Rhodonellum > Rhodonellum sp. The sequence continues at coordinate 19,479 of NZ_JAUSPP010000062.1, read as the reverse complement.
CGATGATGCCGAAGACCTGACTATGGAAGCCTTTGCCAAGGCTTTTCGAAACCTCCACAAATTCAAGAAAGACTTTACCTTCAGTACTTGGCTGTTCCGGATCGCCACGAACAATACCATTGATTTTATCCGTAAAAAAAGGCTGAAAACCATGAGCCTCAATACTACGCTGAGCGATGATGGTGGAAATGCCGTGACCATCGATATCGAAGACGACGACAACAATCCCCAGGATGAATTCATCAAGTCGCAGAGAAAGGAAATGGTCAGAATCTTTGTGGACAAGCTTCCTGCCAAATACAGAAAACTGGTGCAACTCCGTTATTTCGACGAACTTTCCTACGAGGAAATTGCCCAGGAACTGGAAAAGCCACTCGGAACCGTAAAGGCCCAGCTCCACCGGTCCCGCGAACTGCTTTACGAAATCGCACAAGGAAAAGAAAAGCACATTTGATTTATCTAAACGTCCAAATAAAAACCCCTGATTCAAAATCAATTTTGAATCAAGGGTTTTTATTTGCTGAGGTAGGGGTTTTAGCTATTTTTTTGACAATACAAGAGCGTGATTTTTGAGGTCAATCCTTCATGACAATTGTTTTCTTTGCCGCTTCGACTCCAGATTTTTTTGTAACAGAGGAATAAATCCTTGCTGCATTTTTTTCATTTGATCCCACTCCGACGCTAGGCAGTTTTAGGCTCTCAAAAAGACATCCCAAAGGAAATAGCCGAAAATGAAAGGAAAATCCCTTTTCTGTAATCCATCTCTACACTATCGCCGCATCTGGAAAAACAAATCGAAAAGCTTTCTTTTTCCTGTCTTCAATTTTTAGGTTTAACTTGAGCTATCTTTTTCCCAAAAATCAATAGCATGAAGAATATTTGGTATACGCTTAAGATTTCTCTCCACAGAACTACCTCCAGCATCGCTTTTATCCCGACATTGTTTGCTTTTTGTGGACTTGCATTGTCTTTTTTGGTTGCATCGGTAGAATATGAACCATGGGTGCTGGATTTAAAGGAGAAGATCGGTTTCCTCTTGATTGGAAGTCTTGATAACGGGAGATTGATCCTGGGAACTTTGGTTGCCAGCACGATTTCCCTGATGGTCTTTAGCTTTTCCATGGTGATGATCGTGTTGAGCCAAGCCTCATCAAGTCTTTCCCCTAGGGTTTTGCCGGGATTGATCAGCAACAAGCCTCACCAGATCATTTTGGGGTTTTATTTGGCCACGATCCTTTTTTCACTGATCATGATCATTAATTTCCAAGCCGAGGGAGAGTATAAAATCCCATCCTTGGGCATATTGTTCGCTATGGCATTTGGCATTACCAGCTTGACGCTTTTCATTTATTTTATTCATTCGATTTCCAAATCGATCCAACTAGAAACCATTTTGCATAATATTTTTAAAAGCACCCTCCATCAAATTGGCCTACGCGATCAAAAAGAACCCCAACAGGAAATCCAAATTCCTGATCAAGGTAATGCCTGGTTGGATATTTGCACAAAACGGGCAGGTTATCTCAAGAAGGTGAATGAAGAAGACTTAATATTATTGGCAGACAAACATGATTTTCAACTTTCCATCTGCAGTCCTATCGGCCAATTTTTAGTCGAAGGATATCCTTTTTTGAAGGTCAATGCAGGTCAAAAACTTCCAGAAACAGTCAATGCTGAAATCATGGGTTGTTTTACATTTTACTTCGACGACGAGGTAGAAGACCATTACATGTTCGGTTTCAAACAGGTATCTGAAATCGCCACGAAGGCCCTAAGTCCGGGCATCAATGATCCCGGAACAGCCATCAAAGCCCTCGATCTACTTTCGGTGCTGTTTATCCGACTGATGGCGATCCATGAGTCTTTGGTGGTATCGGGGAAAGATGGTAAGGCCAGGATTTTTCATTCTCCTGTAAAATTGGAAGAGTTGATCTTTCAAAACCTGATTCCAATTCGGGAGTTTGGAAAGAAAGATGTTTTGGTGATGGTGAAGCTTTTGGAAGTGTTAAAAAACATGGTGTTTGCGGACAGAAATGACGGCAAGTTTACCGAACCTTTGCTGAAGACTGTCCAGAGCTGTATCCAATGTGCAGATGCTGCGCTCAAAAATTCACTGGACAGGGAGCAAATCAATTCCCTTATTCAGCATATCGAAAAAACTGGGGGAGAAAAATATCGGTTGGAACATTTGCGTTGATTTTCCAAAGGATCTTGATTTTAAATCTCCTCCAATATTGCTTTTCAATATTAAACCTGAGTATCCGCAATTCTATTCCAGCTTAAAATTGTTTATTGATCAATTCGTTGTGTCCTGTTTTTGATTTCACCGAATCGGTGCTTTTCGTTATTCACCAAACAGTCTGATTTTTTTTCAATTACAATTCTCATCAAAAATCCAGTAATAAAAACGGCTTAAAAACAGAGTGATTCTCCTTTCGGGATAATGTTTTTTTCATGAAATCACACTCATAATTATTTGAATTTACGAGATAAATTATTCTTTGAATTTTTATATTTTACTATATTTGTCAAGATATAAATTTAATTATTAAACTTAAAACCAATTTATTATGACAACTTTAATGAGAAGAGGATCAAGCCCATTTTCAAGCATTTTTCCCGAGCTGCTGAACCCAGAGAGACTGTTGGGCAAGTCAATGATGGATTTGGAAAGAAGACTTTGGGACACTGACAGGAATTTTGATGTACCTTCGTTGAATGTGAGGGAAACCGAAAAGGAATACATGGTGGACATCGTGGCGCCGGGATTTGAGAAGAAGGATTTCAAGGTGGAGTTTTCAGAAGGAATGGTAACCGTTCATGCCGAAAAGGAACACAAGGAAGAGGAAACCCAAAAGGATTATACCCACAGGGAATTTTCCTACACTTCCATAGAGCGCTCCTTCTCCCTTCCTGAGAATATCCGCGAGGAAAAGATCGATGCCAAGTACGAAAATGGCATCCTTCAACTCCACATCCCGAAAAAAGATGTGGGAAAACCCAAAATCACAAAGGAAATCAAAGTCTCCTAAGGTTCATCAACCAAGATTTTGCCGGCTCGAAATCCAATTTCGGGCCGGTATTTTTTTGTCCTAACAAAATGGAAGGAATTCTATTTCCTAAAAATTGAATTTCGGAAAAAAGATAGATTTGAAAATGCCTTGCCTCAAGCCACAATAAAAAAAGCATTTCCCTGTCGAGGCGGGACGCGGAAAAACCCTCAAACAAACAATTTTCTATCCATGATATACCCCTCCACAGCATCCGGAAGCAGGTACTTCACCGAATGCCCGGTCTTGACCGCATTTCGGATAAAAGTGGCAGAGATATCCATCAAAGGCGCCTCCACAAAGTGTACATTGGGATGATCAAATGAGGGGTTTTCTCCAGGTCTAGGATAGACATACAGCCCATATTCGGCCAAGATTACCTCATGGTTTTTCCATTTGTGGAAATGCGTCAGATTGTCCCCGCCCACGATCAGCTTGAAGGTATGGTTGGGGAATTTTTCGGAAAGCAGTGTGAGCGTATCTATCGTGTAGCTCGGGCGTGGCATGTGGAATTCCACATCCGTGGCCCTAAAATGAAAATGATCGGCGATGGCGAGCTCTACCATCCTAAGCCGATCAAATTCGTGTAATAACGATTGTTGTTTTTTAAAGGGATTTTGTGGACTGACCACAAACCAGACTTCATCCAAATCCGTCTGATCCTGCATGATATTGGCAATGATCAAATGGCCGATGTGTATGGGATTAAAAGATCCGAAAAACAAGCCTATTTTCAAAACAGTTATTTGGATATAAATTCCGAAACAAGTTTTTCTGCTTCCGCAAATGATTTCTGCATGTCGTCATTGAGGATGGAAACATCAAATTGATCCTCAAAGGTCATCTCGAACTTTGCCTTGTACAATCTTCGCGACAAACTCTCATCAGTCTCCGTGCCCCGGTCCTTCAACCTTTCGGTGAGGGCTTCCATGGAAGGGACTTTCACGTAGACGGCAAGCGCTTTGTCGCCAAAATATTTTTTGAGATTGAGCCCTCCTTTGACATCCACGTCGAAGATGACATGGCGCCCACTGTCCCAAATGCGTTGGATTTCCTCTTTCAGGGTGCCATAGAAATTGCCTTCATAGACTTCCTGCCACTCGATAAATTCTTGTTGATCGATTTTGGATTTGAATTCTTCGGGGCTCAAAAAATAATAATCCTTCCCGTTTTGCTCAGATCTCCCTCTTTTGTCCCTGGTACAAGCCGAAATAGAAAATCCCAAATTTGGGATTTTGGAAATCAGATGTTTGACGATGGTGGTTTTCCCCGATCCAGATGGGGCCGAAAAAATTATTGCTTTTCCTGTTGGCATACCGACTATTCTATCTCTTTTATTTTTTGCCTGATACTGTCGGCCAATTCACTAGGCACGAGTTGTTTGGTGCATTTTGTCTTGAGCACATCGCGAATGGCTTGCTCCAGGTGGTAGTGTTCAAAACAAGGCTGGCATTTGTCCAGTTTTTCCTTCAGGATCTCCTTGGAGTCTTGACTATTCTCCCCATCCAAAATGCTTTCCAGTAACTGGAAGCATTTACTCTCGTCGGAACATCTCAATTTCCTTTCTCCAGATGATTCTAAATTTTTATCCATCTTATGCTTTAATCTGTTTTAGTCAATGCAATGCTAATTTATACTCACAAACCTTTCGTTAAAAAGCCCGTTTTCGCTCAATTCAATCTTCCTGGTCAGTATCATATCCCATGTTCTGGGCATAAGAACGCAATTTCTCTTTCAGTAAGTTCCTAGCACGATGCAATCGTGACCTTACGGTACCGATAGGAATATCCAATATTTTGGCCATTTCTTCGTAGGTAAATCCTTCAAGGTCACAAAGAATGATCACGGTCCTAAAATCTACTGCCAGACTATTGAGTGCGTTGGAGATTTCATCTCCCAGCATGTCCTTGACGGATTCCACCCTCAAGTCGGTGGTCATACCATAGTCAACATCATCCGAGTTGTAATAAGTTTCAACTTCCTGATAATCAATCTTCGTCGGCTGCTTACTTTTTTTCCGGTAATCGTTGATAAAGCTGTTCTTCAATATCCTGAACAACCAAGCCTTGGCATTGGTGCCCTGCTCGAAGGAATTGATAAAACGGAAGGCTTTCAGATAAGTATCCTGCACAAGGTCTTTGGCGTCGTCCTCATCAAAAGTAAGCCTGTACCCAAAATTGTACATGGAATCTATGTGGGGCATAAATTCCTGGTCAAAAATCTCGTTCTTTTCCTGATCGGAATATTTTTTTCGCTGTACTTCAGACATAGGCTTCAAAAGTAATCAATGATGGAAATTATAACTAATTATTTTAAATAAAGTCAATGGTTTTGACTTATTTTGAAGCTTGCTGGACGTTTTGACACCTGTTTGATACGCTCCTAAAAGATAAGCCACGCCCGATGTTTGCCATAAAACTGATTTCCCTTTTGCCCCTTTCCGTACTTTATATTTTTTCAGATGTGCTGTATCTGATCGGATATCACCTCTTGGGTTACAGGAAAAAAGTGATTCGCCAAAATCTGCTGCATGCCTTTCCCGAAAAATCAGCAGAAGAAAGAAGAAAAATCGAAAAGGAATTTTTCAGAAACCTGACCGATTCTTTTGCGGAAACCATCAAGATGTACACCATCTCCAAAGAGGAACTGGCCAAAAGAGTGCAGATCGTCAATTATGAACTCGCCCTGTCCCAGATTGAAAAAAACCAAGTAGTAGTGGGTGTGACCGGACATTTCTTCAACTGGGAACTTCACCTCCAGCACATGATGGCCAATATCAGCACCAAGGTCGATGTGGTTTACCTGAAAGTAAACAGCCCATTTTTCGAAAACCTCATGAAAACGATTCGAAGTAGATTTGGAGGCGGATTGGTGGAAAGGGCAAGTTTCCAAAGGGATTATTTGAGAAAAAGGGATCAGCCAAGATTGATCGTGTTGGCGGCGGACCAAAGGCCCAGCAAATCAGAAATTCGGTACTGGACGCCCTTCCTGCATCGGGAAACGGCTTTTTTTGAAGGCGCCGAAAAACTGGCCAAACGCTTTGGACATACTGTCATCTATTCCCATGCCGCTAAACCCAAACGCGGACATTATGTATTCACCTACCAACCTCTTTCTTCACCACCCTACGACACCGACGCAGAACACAGCATCACCGACGAATTTGTCCGAAGAATGGAAGCCAACATCCGCGAAAATCCTGCGCTTTACCTTTGGAGCCACAATCGGTGGAAGGAAAAAAAGACGACTGTGAGCGTTTCAGAATGAAATAGAAAAGATTAACACACCCCTTCAAAGCTTGATAGGTTATCCTGTGTCTTTCTCTGGATGGGCGTCACCCATCCTGGACAAGCCCTTTCAGGGCTGGTGTAATGAATAAACCGATATCGAAACACGCAATACTTATCCCCATCCTTTTGCAATCATGCCCTATCAGGGCTTGGTGTGCGCACAGCCCTGAAATCAATCCCAAACATATCGTTCATCATATTCGACATGATATTTTTTCAAAAAAGCTCGGTATTCATCTTGAAATGTTTTTTTGCTATGATGCTCATGTTGATTGGCTATATATGCAATCACCCTATCCACTTGGGAAGGGTTCACGGAAAAAGCACCGTAACCATTTTGCCAATAAAAATTCTTATAGTCTTCCCCTTTGGTTTTTATCCATTTTGAAGAATGGGATTTGACTTCCTCTACCAGCTTCATCAGTGCGATTTTTTTTGAGAGTTTGCAAAGGATATGTATATGGTCGACATAACCTCCAACAATGATAGACTGACATTCCAATTCATTACATATTCCACCCAGATAAGCATGTAATTCCGACTCTACTGGAGGCTGGATAAGTGGCTGCCTGTGCTTGGTGCTGAATACGATGTGCAGGTAGTTTTGCACTAGTGATTGTCCCATGGTTTGGATATTACGCCCTTTCAGGGCTGGTTAGTTTATCGTTTTGGCTTTTTGAATGGGCTTCACCCCATCCTTCTGGTATATCGCCCTTTCAGGGCTGGTTCGGTTTTCGTTTGGCTTCTCAGATGGGCTTCACCCATCCTTTTTGAATGGGCTTCTCCCATCCTTAGGTTATTCCGCCCTTTCAGGGCTGTAAAGCTTATTTGTTGGTTCCTCAGATGGGCTTCTTCCATCCTTTTGCTATTTTGCCCTTTCAGGGCTGGGATTATGAATATACGAATATCGAAACGCTCGATATTAAATGAGCTCAGATTTTATCCATTCAGGATAAGTCGATTATAAGCCCTGAAAGGGCAAAATCTCAGAACATAGGGCTCTAGCCCTATGTTCTGAGACAAGCAACATCTCCGAAAAAGCCCTGAAAGGGTGAGATAATTCACGCAGAATATCTAACCTCCTATGGACAATCTAAGGATGCAGGACCATTTTCTAAGTTGAATAAGGGAGTAAGCCCTGGACTCTTTTTCAACCGCAGCATTTCAAAAAGCATTTAAACCCCTTTTCAATTTTCTAAACGATCCCAAATACCCCCTTTTTTTAAATCGACATTTGTCTGATAAGCAAAGCCAATTGATTTCCATCCCTACCCAAAAACAATTACCTTTGTCACTCGTTGGATTTATAAAAAATAAATGGATTACCTACAAGGACTTAACCCTCCCCAGAAAGAAGCTGTTGAACGTACCGATGGGCCTGTCATGATCATTGCAGGCGCAGGATCGGGCAAAACCAGAGTGCTTACCTATCGGATCGCCCACCTTATCCATGCCAAGGGAGTTGACGCATTCAATATTCTGTCCCTGACTTTTACCAACAAATCGGCAGCCCAGATGAAGCAAAGGATCGAAAAACTGATCGGTCTGGAAGCACGCAATACCTGGATGGGGACTTTTCACTCTACCTTTGCAAAAATCCTGAGGGTGGAAGCCGAAAAAATCGGTTATCCTTCCAACTTCACCATCTATGACAGTGACGACAGCAAATCGCTGATTCGCTCGATCGTCAAGGAAATGCGTATCGACGATAAAGTCTATAAAGCCAACACGGTTTTGTCAAGGATATCGGGTGCCAAAAACAGGCTGATTTCTTGGGAAACCTACATGACTGACCCCAATATCAGGGCGGATGATGAAGCAGCCATGAAACCCAAAATGGGGGAAATCTACCGCACTTACCAAAAAAGACTGTTCAAATCATCCGCCATGGATTTCGATGATTTGCTTTTCAATACCAATGTACTTTTTCGGGATCACCTGGATGTGCTCAACAAATACCAACAGCGCTTCAAATATGTGATGGTGGATGAGTTTCAGGACACCAATCTTTCCCAATACTTGATCACCAAAAAACTTGCTGCCGTTCACCAAAACATCTGTGTGGTCGGTGACGATGCCCAGAGTATCTACGCTTTTCGCGGAGCGGACATCCAAAATATCCTGAATTTCGAAAAGGATTATCCCGATCTTTTTGTGGTCAAATTGGAACAGAACTACCGCTCGACCAAAAATATCGTACAGGCCGCCAACAGCATCATCGCAAAAAACAAAGCCCAGCTCAAAAAAGATGTCTGGACCCACAATGATCAAGGAGACTTGATCGAACTTATCAAAGCGAGTTCAGACAACGAGGAAGGCAGATTGATTGCCTCCACCATCTTTGAAGAAAAAAACAACAAAAAACTGGACAACAGTGATTTTGCCATCCTTTATCGCACCAACTCCCAATCCAGATCTCTGGAGGAAGCGCTGCGCAAATTGGGAATCCCTTACAAAATCGTGGGGGGACTCTCCTTTTACCAAAGGAAAGAAATCAAGGATCTGATGGCCTACATGCGCCTTGTCGTCAACAGAGAAGATGAGGAAGCCTTCAAAAGAATCATCAATCATCCAAAAAGAGGAATCGGCGATACCACAGTAGAAAAAATCCTGGTTTCCGCCTATGAGCATGATATCCCGCTTTGGGATGTCCTTACCAATGCCAACAGCTTCCTCGCAGGACGCGCCGCCAATGCAGTGGACGATTTTGCCACCCTGATCAAAAGCTTCGCCATAGAAGTGGAAAGAAAAGATGCATTTGAAGCCGCTACTTCCATGGCCAAACAATCCGGATTGCTGCGGGATTTGTACGAGGACAAAACCATCGAGGGGCTCAACCGTTATGAAAACGTCCAGGAACTGCTGAATGCCATCAAGGAATATGTGGACAATCCCGAAAACGAGGACAAAAGCCTAGGCGCCTTCATGCAGGAAATCGCATTGCTGACCGACAATGACAGGGACAAAGACACCTCTGATGCAGTCACTTTGATGACGATACATTCCTCTAAAGGACTGGAATTCAAGCAGGTATTTGTGGTGGGAATGGAAGAGGATTTGTTTCCTTCCCAGATGATGATGCAAAGCCGGGAAGATCTGGAAGAGGAAAGAAGGCTGTTTTATGTGGCGACGACACGCGCCATGGACAAGCTTTATCTGACCTATGCGCTGACCCGCTACCGATATGGCAGATTGCTCAATTGCGAACCCAGCAGGTTTTTGGAGGAAGTGGATCCCTCCTGCATCAAAGTCAACAAAAGAATGACAACCGCACTGGCCGGAGCACTTCGAAACGAGTCCAGTGAGGGTACAAATGGATTTATAGGGCTTAAGAAACCTGCCTCAAGGCCTGGAACGACCGCAAAGGTTCATTCTCCCAGTCCAGACTTCAAACCTTCCAACACCAACAACCTCGGTGAAGGCAATTTGGTGGAACATCCAAAATTCGGTTATGGAAAAGTGACGAAAATCGAAGTGGAAGGATTGAACAAAAAAGCCACAATACAATTTGATAATTTTGGAGAAAAGACATTATTACTTAGTTTTGCAAAACTTCGCATAATCGATTAATTATCAGCGCCTCTGTTTTTGCAGGTTTTTTTGTACCTTAATCAGGTCTAAAAGATGGGGGGCGATATGAAAAACAACGAACAGCTTAAACAAACAATCATTTTGAAAGAATACGGAAAGAATATCCAAAGGCTGGTCACTCATGTTGCCGCAATGGAAGACCGTGAAAGACGCACCCAAAGTGCTTATACACTGGTAGAACTGATCAAACAACTGAATCCCCAGCTAAAACTGGAGAGTGATCAGAAATTATGGGATGACCTTTATATCATGTCGGATTTCACTTTGGAAATCGACGGACCTTATCCAGAGCCGGAAAAGGAGCTTTTGGGCAAGAAACCAAAGCCAATCGGTTATCCCATAGGAGAAGTAAAATTCAAACATTACGGCAGAAACATCGAGAAATTGATCGAAAAGGCTGTAGAACTTGAAAATGATGAGGAACAGGAAGCTGCCATCATTTACATTGGCCAGCTGATGAGAAGTTTTCATTCTACCTGGAACCGAGACAATTTCGATGATGCCATCATTCTGGATGATATCAAAACCCTTTCGAAAGGCAAGCTCCATATCGACTTGGAAAAAGTCAAAGAAATGGGTCTTTTTGAGACCAATACCAGACGGGATTTCAAAATCCCGATCGAAGTAGAAACTCCTACCCCAAGAAGAAATTTCGGAGGTACCAATACAAGAAGAAAAACAAACGGAGGTCACCCCAAAAAACGCAGATAAATGTCATCATTCAGAGTAAAAGGAGGCCTAAAACTCAAAGGGGAAATCACTCCCCAAGGAGCAAAAAACGAGGCCTTGCAAATCCTTTGTGCCGTATTGTTAACCCCTGAAAAAGTCACAATCCACAAAATCCCCAACATCAGGGATGTCAATATGTTGATTGAACTGCTTTCGGATATGGGCGTAAAAGTGGAAAGATTGGGCCCTGAGTCCTATGCTTTCCAAGCAGACAATGTAAATTTGAAATACCTCGACACTGAGGATTTTTTGAAAAAAGCTTCCTCACTCAGAGGATCCGTGATGCTTTTGGGTCCTTTGTTGGGTCGATTCGGTACCGGAAGGCTTTCCAAACCAGGTGGGGATAAAATTGGCCGTAGAAGGATGGATACCCACTTCTTGGGGTTCCAGAAACTTGGCGCCCAATTCAATTACGACAAAAACAATGAAATCTACCACATCGACGGCAAGAACCTGAAAGGGACCTATATGCTGTTGGATGAAGCTTCCGTGACAGGCACGGCAAACATCGTCATGGCGGCAGTCTATGCAGAAGGCAAGACTACACTTTACAATGCAGCCTGCGAGCCCTACCTCCAACAACTTTGCGACATGCTCAACAGGATGGGCGCCAAGATCACAGGGATTGGCTCCAATATGTTGCATATCGAAGGCGTCAAGAATTTAAAAGGAACTGTCCATACGCTTCTTCCTGACATGATTGAGATCGGTTCGTTTATTGGCCTTGCGGCCATGACCCAGTCAGAAATCACGATCAAGGATGCCCAAATCCACCGATTGGGCATTATTCCAGATACCTTCAAGCGTCTTGGGATCGAGATGGAATTCAGGGGAGATGACATTTTTATTCCTGCCAAGAAACATTTTGAGATCGACACCTTTATCGATGGCTCGATCCTGACGGTTGCCGATGCGATTTGGCCAGGATTCACACCTGATTTGCTGAGCATTATTCTGGTGACCGCCATACAGGCAAAAGGAACAGTCCTGATCCATCAAAAAATGTTTGAAAGCCGTCTCTTCTTTGTGGACAAACTCATCGACATGGGTGCCCAGATCATTCTTTGCGATCCACATAGGGCTACGGTAATCGGTTTGGACAGGAAATACCCACTTCGGGGAATCCGGATGACTTCTCCCGATATTCGTGCAGGTGTTGCACTTTTGATTGCAGCGATGTCTGCAGAAGGCACGTCCATCATTGACAATATCGAGCAGATTGACCGGGGGTATCAGCACATTGACCAGCGATTGAATGCTCTGGGAGCGGATATCGTAAGGATTGATTGAGAAAAGCAAGAGCTGGTTTTAGGATGGGATGTATTTATACCCAATTCGCAGGTGGCTTACGCACAAGCCAAAACCCGAATTGAGGTATAAATAGGGGCTTGCTGGCGCTATGGTTTTGGGTAGAGGAACTGAATAATTAAATCTTAAATAGACATGAGGCTTATTAAGGATATTGAATCTGCAAGAAAATCAGACTATAGGGGGGCTAATTTCTGACACCAAGAGGGGGAAGTCAAAAATAGTCATCCCTTAATAGCGTATCTGTCAATTTCAATCCTGAATTGAGTTCGTCAAGTACAATACGGATTAAATTATGATTTCCTTATTCGGCGAATGATTCTTGTTTAGAAAAAATCAAATTGAATATCACCAATGATTGTAGCCAGAAATCTAAGTTTAGGATTGATCCTTTATTACACATGGAAGAAACTGTTGTATTACCTTATAGTTTCAACTACAATATACATCTTACACGAATACTCCGGACTTCTATATTTTAATATCCCATCCTATACCATAGCGGCGCTGGGAGTTGCTTTGGCTATTTTTCTGGGCTTCAAAAACGACCATGCATACGGCAGGTGGTGGGAAGCCCGGAAAATCTGGGGACTTATGGTCAATTATAGCAGGGCATGGGCTCGTCAGGCCACAACCTTAATTATCCCGAATAATGAGGCCGAATCCGAGGAGGTCCATGCTTTTCAAAAAATGTTGGTCTACAGGCATATTGCTTTTGTAAATGCTTTAAGGGTGTTTTTGAGGAGACCGCACGACTACAATGTGCCAAAACAGAAAGAATTGTTTGAGGAGGACAACACGTATACCGATGCGATTCCTTTTATTAGCGAGGAGGAATATCAAATTTTTCGATATCAGAACAATCCTCCCAATTTTCTTCTCCAGCGACAGGGTGAGGATCTCAAACTGGCCTTTCAAAAAGGCTGGCTTAGTGATTACCGTTTTGTTAAAATGGAAGAAACCTTGGTGGATTTTAACGATATCCAGGGAATGAGTGAAAGAATCAAAAACACACCGCTTCCCAGACAGTATACTTTTTTTTCCAAAGTGTTTGTCCTCATTCACTGCACACTTTTACCAATGGTTTTTATCACTGAAATGGGTTGGAAAACCATTCCGATTGCGCTAATCGTCTCCTTTGTATTTCTTGCTTTGGATATGGTAGGAGAAAGAACAGAAGATCCGTTTGAAAACAAGCTGGAAGACACACCGCTATCCTCTCTGAGTATCACCATAGAAACCAATTTAAGGGAACAGCTTAAGGAACATAAGGACAATTATCCTCCGAAATATGAAAGCAAAGAAGGGATAATTCTTTGAGACCAACTTGACAGGGTAACTTTGGAATACACTTCACACCTACTTTTTCCTTATCTATAAAAGATTTTTTCTGAATTAAAGTAACCAAAAAAAGAAGTATGAATTTTTGGGAAAAGAGGATTTATTGAGGTTTAGAAATCAGATTGAAAACTATCGACAGATTATCAATAAATTTCAAGCTGGAATATAAATGGTCGTGGATAACACGGGTTTGAGGGGAGCCACATACAAAAAGGTTCTCGCAAATATTTTTATAGTGCATTCTTTATATAAAGCACCTCTTTCCTACCGCAGATCATCAATCCGCCAATTTTATCCCAATTCCAATGGGAAGCATACAAATTTTTCTTAAATTCTGCACCAATTCAAACCCAAGAACCTGTTGTAATGGAAGAAAAGAAATTAAGAAGCCAGGAATGGTTTGGCCGTAAAGGTAAGGACGGTTTTATCTACCGCGCATGGATGAAAAACCAAGGTTTTCCCAACCATCTTTTTGAAGGTAAACCTGTGATCGGCATCTGCAATACTTTTTCAGAATTCACCCCCTGCAATGCGCACTTTCGGGATTTGGCCGATGCCGTCAAGAGAGGTGTCTGGGAGGCAGGTGGTTTTCCCCTTGAATTTCCGGTCATGTCACTCGGAGAATGCACGATAAAACCGACAGCCATGCTCTTTCGCAACTTGGCCAGTATGGATGTGGAAGAGAGCATCCGCGCCAATCCACTCGATGGGGTAATCCTGATGTGCGGTTGTGACAAAACCACTCCCTCCCTGGTGATGGGCGCCGCAAGTGTCAACATCCCGACGATGGTACTCTCAGGAGGCCCAATGCTGGCAGGTAGATTCAAAGGGAAGAAAATCGGCACATCGGATCTTTGGCGGTTTGTCGAAGAATTTAAAAAAGGTGAATTGTCCCAGGAAGAATTTATCGCTGCAGAAAGTGCCATGGCAAGATCCATAGGCCACTGTGCACCCATGGGCACAGCCTCCACCATGGCCGCCATGGTGGAATCCCTAGGTTTGGCGCTACCCGACAATGCCACTATCCCGGCGGCGGATTCCAGAAGAAAAGCCATGGCCCATATGGCTGGAATCAACATCGTCGAAATGGTCCGTTCTGACCGGAAAATGAGCGATATCCTCACCAGAAAATCCTTCGAAAACGCCATCATGGTGAATGCCGCCTTGGGCGGGTCGACCAACTTTATCATCCATCTTCTAGCTATCGCTGGAAGAATGGGCATAGAACTTTCCATTGAGGACTTTGACCGATTCTCTGCCGACATTCCCCTGATCGCGAATGTTCAACCTTCGGGAGAACATTTTGTAGAGGATCTTTTTTACGCGGGAGGTCTGCCGGCGGTGATGAAGGAAATCTCCGGCAAGCTCCATTTGGATACCCTTACGGTCAATGGCAAGACGATCGGAGAAAATATTCAAAAGGCAGTATGCTATGACAGGGAACTGATCGGAACTTTGGAAAAACCTTTCAAACCGGAATCTGGAATCGCCGTACTTAAAGGCAATCTCTGCCCGAACGGCGCTGTGCTCAAACCATCGGCCTGTACGCCATCCCTACTTCAGCACCGAGGTCAGGCAGTCGTCTTTGAAGACATCGATGACTACAAAAGTAGAATTGACGACCCAAATCTGGCTGTTACCGCGGACTCTGTTTTGGTATTGAAGAATGTGGGGCCAAAAGGATATCCCGGAATGCCCGAAGTCGGCAACATGCAAATCCCCTTCAGGCTGCTTTCCCAAGGAGTAAAAGACATGGTCAGAATATCGGACGGAAGGATGAGCGGAACGGGCTACGGCACTGTCGTCCTCCATATTTCCCCGGAAGCCGCCATCGGTGGCAACCTCGCCTTGGTCCAAAATGGGGACTGGATACATCTTGATGTGCAAAACCGAAGCTTGACCCTTGAGGTGGGGGACGAAGAACTTGCGGAAAGAAGATTGGAATTTAAACCCTTGGATTTGGGTTACGCCAGAGGCTATGCAAATATGTTCATCCAACATGTTACCCAGGCACACGAGGGAGTGGATTTTGATTTTTTGAAAGGCGGCTCAGGCCCCGAAGTAAAAAGAGATTCACATTGACAAATGAAAAAAAACACAAATCACATCACCAACAAAGTCGCACTGATCACAGGTGCGGGACAAGGAATCGGTTTGGAGATCGCCAAAACACTCGCCCATAAAGGTTATTTCATCGTACTCAATGACATGGAAAAAAGCCTCACGGAGGATGCTGTCAAGGAAATCATCAAGACGACAGGCGACCGGGCCATTGGTATTTCGGGAGATTCTGGAGATGTTGACTTCGTCGCAGAAATGGTGGATCTGGCCCAGAAGCAATTTGGACAGCTCGATGTGGCCATCGCAAATGCCGGCATTACGCTCTTCGGTGAGTTTCTGAACTATGAACCCAATGATTTTTTCGAAGTCATGCGGGTCAATATGGGAGGCACATTCTTTCTTGCCCAGGCCGCGGCCAAAGTCATGCGGCAACAAACCAGTGGGGGCTCGCTTCTTTTTACCTCCTCCGTAACCGCACATCAGGCTCATAAAAATCTGGCGGCTTATGGGATGAGCAAGGCGGCGATCGAAATGCTGGCCAAAAATCTGGTCATTGAGCTTTCTGAATCCGGCATCAATGTCAACACCATTGCTCCCGGGGCAACTTTGACCACCAGAACAGCCGAAGACCCAGAATATGAAAGAACATGGTCTAGGATTACCCCCATGGGCAGGCCAGCATCCGTACAGGACATAGCCCATGCAGCTGCCTTTTTGGTCTCAGAAGAAGCCCGTCACATCACCGGCCAAAATCTCATTATCGATGGCGGTTGGACAAGCATCAGTCCTTCACCTTATTAAAACCAAAAAAATGAAATCTCATTTCAATGAAATCTTTGAATACACGAAGGCAAGCAATTCCACCTGCATCCAACTCCTGGAAAAACACGGGGAACTGGTCCCGCTAAATACCTTGAAATTCTTCAGCCATATATTCAATGCCCATCACGTGTGGAACGCAAGAATCATTGGGGAAAAGCAGGAAATGGGGATTTGGGATATCCACCCTTTGGAGAATTTGGAAGCTCTCAATACCGAGAACTATGAGAAATCGCTCTCGATCATAGAGAATTTTGACTTGGAGCAGGTGATTGCTTATACCAATTCCCATGGCGTGGATTTAGAGAACAAAGTGAAGGAAATCCTTTTTCACTTGGTCAACCATGCCACCTACCACCGAGGCCAGCTCATGGCAGAACTCAGGGAAGCTGGATTGGAGGCAGTTTCCACGGATTATATTTTTTACAAAAGATAGATGATTAAAATTAGGTCAAAATAAATCTCAATATTTTTAAAAAAATTAATCTTAAAATTGGTTTAAATATAAAAAAACAAATAATATGAATATTTTTTAATATTATTTTTTGCATTAGCCAGTAACATTGGATAAATTATGCTTGTATATAATTTTTAAAAAGTGAATTAGACCCAAGTTCTATCGCTATGAAAAATCTTTCTAGACTCGCTTTTTCAGCCATTTTGATCCTTTCCATCAGTTCTTTTCAGACCAAAAATTTCAAATCCGGAGAATCGATCCTGATGCAAACACCCATTGCAGAGAATTTCTATGCCGTCGGAGGAACGGTTACAATCAATGCGCCTGTTCTTGGAGACTTGGTGGTAGCGGGAGGAACCCTTTTCATCAATGACACCATTCATCACGATGTTCTCGCCGCAGGTGGGACGCTCCATCTAAACGGAGTGGTGGGTGAAGATCTCCGCTGCGTCGGAGGCCAGGTCCATATCAATAAGGATGTCATGGGGGATGTGATCGTAGCCGGAGGTCAGGTCACGATTGGTAAAAATTCCATTGTCCACGGAAGATTACTCGCGAGCGGAGGAACGGTCAAAATAGAAGGAAATGTAATGGGGCCTGTAAATGTGGCGGCCGGGGAATTTGTGCTCAACGGCACATTGAAAGATGAACTGAATGCAAAATGTGGCGACATCACCATCAATGGAAGTGTCGCAGGTATTTCCACATTGGTCGCCGGCGACATCAAAATTGGGAATAAAGCCTCCTTTTTGGGAGATGTCCGCTACTGGGACAAGGAGGGGGATCTGGATTTTGGCAGTTCCCTGGAAGGAGGGGTAATTGCCACCTTCGATCCCAACTTGGCAATTGATGGTGAGGGTTGGAAAATACTGGGTTTTTCGACCCTTTTTGGCATTTTTTGGTATTTGGGAGCGGTTTTGGTCATGATGCTCCTCTTGGGCTATTTTTTCAGAAACACCTTCAAAAAAGCAGCTGCAACCGGCATGGAAGACCCCGGCAAAAGCATTGGCTATGGTTTCCTTTTCGTCTTTGGCATTCCGGTTTTGGTGATGATCTCATTTTTGAGTTTGGTTGGGATTCCTGCGGGACTGATCCTACTTGGTTTCTACTTGGCGGTGGTGTTTTTTGCCGCAACGATCTCCTCACTTTTGATCGCCAATTGGATACAGTGGAAAAATGAATATCAATGGCCATTTTGGAAGTTGATCTTGGTGGCTTTCGGGATTTTTATTTGCCTGAAACTCATTTCCCTCATTCCATTTCTGGGATGGTTTGCCATGTTGGCGGTGGCTTTGGTCTGTTTTGGGGCCATCATGAAAAGTTTTTGGCCGGAGAAACTCTTCTTAAAAAGCACCTACTGATTTGCGCTGGACCAAGGATTGAAATCAGGTGATTGTTTCTGGAATTCGTTTGAATAGGACTACGCAATTCCTTTGGCACAGTCCATTTTGAAACCTTAAACCTGTGTTGTCCATGACGAACTCAATTCAAAATTGTAATTCAGGATTTACAATTGGGTACTGACTATTTTTGACCTCACCCTACCGGTGTCAGAAATCAATCTCCCAGTAGTCTTATTTTCTTGCAGTTTAACCCCTTTTTTGAAACCAAATGCCTATTACGGGTTAAAGCCAATCCATCTCAAAAACATCCGACACAATGGATCATTTTGACAAATGGAGATACATTCTTATCTTGAAATGGTTAGATTGTCCCATCATTTTCAACCTCCAATAAAACGCTATTTATGAAACGACTTCAATACTTTACCCTATCAATCTGTTTTTTGACTTTATTCTCCTGCTCCACTCCCGAAAAAGAAGTTGAGGACACACTCCCTATGAAAGTTGCTAAGGCCTATGGCTTTGAAAATTTCTCCAAAATCAATTCGATCGCCTACACATGGAATGTCCAAGTGGATTCCGCCACGGTAAGCACACGAGATTGGAAGTGGAACATCAAGGACAAAACGGTTTATTTTTCCAACCCAGACACCAGTTACACCTACAGTCTAAGCCTACCGGCCGATTCCCTACCACCCGCGGACAAAGGATTTGTCAATGACAAATATTGGTTGATGTATCCTTTCCAGCTGGCTTGGGATACGGGATACACATTCGAAACCGAAGAAAATGTACCTGCTCCGATCTCGGGCCAAAACACAACCAAGCTCACCATTCTTTACGACAGCCAAGCTGGTTATACACCCGGGGATGCCTATGACCTCTTTTTGGATGAAGACCTCATGATCACCGAATGGGTGTTCAGAAGAGGAAATGCACCGACCGGCAGGTCCATTACTTGGGAAAATGAGCAGGAATTCAATGGGATAAAATTAGCAACCGAACATAAAAACGATGCTGGAACCAAATTTATTTGGTTTACGAACATCAAAGTAGACTGATCGGGCAATCAAAATGCCGGATTACCCAAGCCAACCTGAAAAGCATTTGGCTATTTTAGGTTGGACTGATAAATACCCGAAAAATAAAAGCTCACTTCCCGAAAAAAATATTTCCATGAACAAACTGTTGCTCTTCGCCCTAATCCTTTTTTCCCATCAGGTTTTGGCCCAAAAGCTCACCAAAACGGAGTCCAAGCTGCTGTCCGTCATCGACAAAAACTATGCGGAATCCCTTGCTCTCCTGCAAGAGACGGTTGACATCAATTCCGGCACGCTGAACATGGAAGGGGTCCGGGAGGTTGGACGTGTATTTGAAAGGGAATTTGCCAAAATAGGATTCCAAACGGAATGGATCACATTGCCGGATTCCCTGAAAAGGGCTGGGCACTTTGTGGCGACCAAAAAAGGCAACAAGGGCAAAAAACTCTT
>NZ_JAUSPP010000033.1:0-85895 GCF_030656585.1 Rhodonellum sp. | reverse complement strand
CAGAAAGATGGATTTTGCGCCATATTTAATCAAGGCATAAGCAAGGTCATAAATTTCTAGGGTATCGGTATCTGCCACGGTTCCTCCGATCAAGACCACATCCCTACCACTCACATCCGTCTGGATTCTTTGGTACCGCTCGCCATCGGGAAATAACTTAACCTCTATTTTCCCTTTTTCAAAGTCGCCCAACAACAAGACTTCATCTCTTAAATAGCGGTAAGATTGAATACTGAATATGATTTTTTTATTCTCCATTGTAGTTCTTCATTTTAAATACCAAGTCAGTCCTTAACTGATACAGGGATTCTTCCAATCCAACTGGATAGGTGTGTGGATTTACCAATCTTTTGTGCGCTTTATCGAAATAGGAAAGGTTTGTCTTCGCTCTTTCTCGGATGGTGTGGATATCGGGTATTTTGTAAATCATTTCACCATTCCTGAAAATAGGCTTCAGCAAAATTTCCTGGTCCATTCCCTTGGTAAAGATTTTCTTTCTTTTGGTCGGATCCACCGGATCGATAATGACAAAAGTTTCCTTGTCAATATCTTCCCCCTCCAGGTAAATCATGTCTGCTACCACCTTATCGTTTTTCGAATACCGAATAACCTCTTGATTTCCTGGAATATTAATTTTGATGGTTTGTTGGGAGATCTTTATTTTGGGCTCCCATTGGCCATCTTCTGACTTGATGGCGGCAAGTTTATAGACTGCCCCAAGCGCCGGCTGGTCATAGGCTGTCACCAATTTGGTTCCAATACCCCATGTGTCGATCGTGGCTTCTTGGGATTTCAAGGAGGCAATTATGTGCTCATCGAGATCGTTGCTCGCAACAACTTTGGCATTTGGAAAACCCGCTTCATCCAGCATTTTGCGGGCAACATTGCTGAAGTAGGCCAGATCACCAGAGTCTATCCTCACCCCTTCCATTTCATTTCCTGTTTCCCTCAACTGCTTCCCCACTTGAATGGCATTTTTGATCCCATTGACCGTGTCGTAAGTGTCGACAAGAAATACGCATTTGTCAGGGAAAGCTGCTGCATAGGCCTCAAATGCAGCGATTTCGGTGCTGAAGGCCATGATCCAACTGTGGGCATGTGTGCCCGAAACTGGAATATCAAATAATTTTCCCGCCATCACATTGCTTGTTGCCGAGCATCCTCCGATATAGGAAGCACGGCTGGCAGCCAATGCACCGTCAATTCCCTGCGCTCTTCTCAAACCAAATTCCAGCACGGCATCCCCTTTTGCCGCAAAGACAATCCGGGAGGCCTTGGTGGCGATCAGTGTCTGAAAATTAATGATATTCAAAAGGGGAGTTTCAAGCAATTGACATTGCAACAATGGCCCCGTCACCTTGATGATGGGCGAATGCGGGAACACTACCGTACCTTCTTCGACAGCATCAATGTCACATGAAAATTTCATGTTTTGGAGATACTCCAAAAAAGCAGTTTCAAATGTCGGAGAACCATCCTTATTTTTCATCTCCCTCAAATACCCCAAATCCCTCTCGTCAAAAGCAAAATTTCTGCAATAGTCAATGACGTAATCCAAGCCTGCGGCCAAGGTATATCCCCCATGGAATGGGTTTTTTCGAAAAAATAAATTGAAAACTGCTGTTTCCTCTGCCTTTCCTGATTTCCAATAGGCATAGGCCATTGTCAATTGGTAAAAATCCGTCAAAAGGGCCAATGAGCCTTGATAGAGATCTTTTGTGATTTTCATGTTCGAGAAATGAATTTATAATTTTTCAGACTAAACCCAATAAAGCTACCGATTCACGAAATTAATGATCTCTGCGGAATTCGGGTGTTTAAAACAACAAATTAAAAAAATAAGAATGAGCGTTCAACCAATGATTCATCTTTAGGCTTTGGTTGGTAAAAGGAAAGGCTACCCCATAATTGATCGGTCTTATTGATGTGAATGGGGTTCAAAAAAATGAATCTGGATTTACTTTTTAGAAGTGATGTTCAAAATCACCCCAGCCAAAACCAAAATCATCCCCAAATAGGTGTATAAGTTGTGGGTCTCGCCAAAGAAAACAAAGCCAAACCCGAGGGCATAGATAATTCCGATGTAGCTCAAACTTGCCACTTTGGACAAATTGGCGTTTTGGTAGGCCATGGTCATGAAGTATTGGGCAAATTGGGTCAAAAGCCCAATGGCCAAAAGAATCACCCAATCCCAGCCTTGGGGCTGCACCCAAACAAATAAGCTGATCACGGAGGCAATGGGAATGGTGATCAAAGGGAAATAAAACATGATCACCAGCGGATCTTCAGTGGTCTTGAGTTTCCGGATGATGTTATAGGCGATCCCCATCGCAAAAGCCGCGGTAAGACCGATCAGCAAATCCGTTATCGCAATCCTCGGATCATAGCCCTGAATGATGACCACTCCTACGAAAGAGATCGCAAAATAAATGAAACGGCGGGAAGCGACTTTTTCCTTGACGATGAAAATCCCCAAAATCGTGGTGAATATCGGGGCGAGAAAATTGATCGTCACGGCACTTGCCAGAGGGATGGTCTGTAGCGTGTAGAAGAACGCCATCAATCCTACCGAACCTGCAATGCCTCTGAGGATCAAAAGTTTTTTGTTGTTTCCCAAGACGGGAATATTTTTTGATTTGAGGAAAAAATAAGTCAGTATCAAACTGAACACCGATCTAAAAAGAATGATTTCAAGCGCCGGGATATGAGGAATCAGTTTCACTGAAACATTCATAAAGGCGAAAAGAACACCTGCGATCAGCATGTGCTGGATACTTTTTTTGCTCAAAACTTGGGATGGATTATACAGAAAACTAATGGAAAAAGGATTATAAAATCCAATTGGTTCATTTGAGTCGCAAATTTGAGGTAAACAATTGTGTAATCTTTATTGTCTTTTCAAATGGATATTCATTCCACTCACATTTTCCAAAACAATCTAAATAAAGTTTCCTTTATGCCACTTAAAATAGGACAAAAAGCACCGAATTTTACACTCCCATCCACTTCCGGAAAAGATTTTAACTTGGAAAAGGACTGCAAGGGAAAAAGTTGCATCATCTATTTCTACCCCAAAGATTTCACCAAGGTATGTACTGCGGAAGCTTGTGATTTCCGTGATCAGTTTTCGGCTTTCCGGGACTTGGATATCCCGGTATTGGGGATCAGCCGAGACAGTATCCCCACGCATTTGCGTTTTAAAAAAGAGAACAAACTTCCTTTTGAACTTTTGTCCGATACCAAGGGAAATGTATGCAAAGCATATGACGCCTCCATCCCTATTTTGGGCATGCCAAAAAGAGTCACTTATTTTCTGGACAAAGACCACAAGGTTCAGGGCGCATTTTCTGATCTGTTTGCCTCCAAAAAACACGTGGATGAAATGCTGAAGTTGCTAAAGTAAAACCTCTTTTCCATTTTACAGAAAAGACTCAATTCCTTCAACCGGTTTTCCCTTTGAGCACGTATTGTGGATTACAAAGGCAATTCGGGCCTTTAATTATCAATGATCAATAAGTTGTCAACTATTTTTGATTCCACCCTTTCAATGCCTCGTCATATTGTCCAAATAGTTTGATTTTCTTGCAGTTTAACCCCCTAAGGTATTCTTATGCCTATTTGAGGTTGAATAAATTCGAAAAAGTTAAATATTCAAAGTGGTTATATCCATAATTTAGAAGGCAATATTGTCACCAATTTAAATTGCTCACATCCGGCATGTTCCAAATCCAATAGATAAAGATCAGCATGTCCCTATTGGGATGGCAATTTGGGATTTCGCACTTCACTCAGGATTTTGCCATCGTGCATGGTGAGCATCCTGTCGGCCATTTGTGCCAAGTCCTGATTGTGCGTCACAATGACGAATGATTGCCCGAATTTCTTCCTCAATTCAAAAAACAACTCATGTAAAGACTGCGCATTGTGGGAATCCAAGTTGCCACTCGGCTCATCGGCAAAAATTATTTTGGGATCATTGATCAATGCCCTCGCCACGGCGACTCTTTGCTGCTCACCTCCTGACAACTGTGACGGTTTGTGATCCAACCTGGATCCGAAGCCAAGAAGTTCGGCCAATTCCTTTGCGCGTTCCTTCAATTTCTTTTCGGGAGTTCCAGCGATCAAACCAGGGATCATGATGTTTTCCTCAGCTGTAAATTCAGGGAGCAGGTTATGAAATTGAAAAATAAAACCGATTTCCTTGTTCCTGAATTCGGCCAGCTTGTCCCCCTTCAATTTAGAAATCAAGGCACCGCCAACTTCCACGTCTCCTTCGTCAGCTTGGTCTAAAGTACCAAGAATATGAAGCAAAGTGCTTTTGCCGGCACCGGATGCTCCCACGATCGACACCACTTCCCCAGATTGGATGGTAACATCCACGCCCTTAAGGACATGAAGATCCCCATAATTTTTATGTATTCCTTTTGCGCTTAACATGGAAGAAATTTATTGATCCGAAATTTAAATTACTTTCTTAATTTACCTCAAAAATGCCACAAATTTCCCAAAAAGAGCATAGGTTAATTTGAAAATCAATTGTAAGCGCTTAACTTCGGGCAAAAATTATCACAAGAATGAATATACACGAATATCAAGCAAAGGAAGTTTTAAAGAGTTATGGGGTCGCCATCCAGGAGGGCATAGTTGCCGATACCCCTGAAGCGGCACTAGAAGCGGCCAAAAAACTGAATGCGGAAACGGGTACCTCTTGGTATGTAATCAAAGCACAGATTCATGCCGGTGGACGTGGTAAAGGTAAGATTCAGAGTACGGGTTCAAACGGTGTGGTCTTGGCCAGAGGTTTGGACGAAGTAATGGAGAAAGCCAAAAACATCCTAGGAGGAACCTTGGTCACACACCAAACTGGTCCTGAAGGCAAAAAAGTAAATAAGATATTGATCGCGCAAGATGTGTACTATCCAGGAGCATCCGAGCCAAAAGAATATTATTTGTCCATCCTTTTGGACAGAGCCAAAGGTTGCAATGTAATCATGGCATCTACCGAAGGCGGAATGGACATTGAAGAGGTGGCTGAAAACCATCCAGAAAAAATAATCAAAGAATGGATCGACCCAAAGGTAGGTCTTCAAGGATTCCAGGCAAGAAAGTTGGCTTTCAAACTTGGGCTTGAAGGAACTGCTTTCAAGGGTATGGTGAAATTCATCACCTCCTTATATGAGGCTTACATTGCAACCGATTCTTCTCAATTTGAGATCAATCCAGTATTGAAAACATCAGATGATAAAATCCTTGCTGTCGATGCAAAGGTTAATCTTGATGACAATGCGCTTTTCAAACATAAACACCTTGCCATCCTAAGGGATTTCGAAGAAGAAGATCCTTTGGAAGTTGAAGCCGACAAATACGGTTTGAACTATGTCAAATTGGATGGAAACGTTGGCTGTATGGTCAATGGAGCAGGTTTGGCCATGGCTACCATGGACATGATCAAGCTTTCCGGCGGTGAGCCTGCCAACTTCCTAGACGTAGGTGGCGGGGCCAATGCAACAACAGTAGAAGCTGGCTTCCGTATCATCCTTCAAGATCCAAATGTGAAAGCTATTTTGATCAACGTTTTTGGTGGTATCGTAAGATGTGACAGAATCGCTAACGGCGTAGTGGAAGCTTACAAAACGATCGGTGACATTAAAGTTCCGATTATCGTAAGACTTCAAGGAACCAATGCTGAAGAAGGCGCAAAAATCATAGATGAATCCGGATTGAAAGTATCTTCTGCCATCACTTTGAAAGAAGCGGCGGAGAAGGTGAAAGCCGCAATTCTAGTTCCATCAGAAAAATAAATCCCATTGAATGCTGACTTGTCACCAAGCAGCATCCTGCGTGCGTAGTTCAACTGGATAGAATATCAGATTTCGGCTCTGAGGGTTGAGGGTTCGAATCCTTCCGCGCGCACAAAAGCCTCCCAGTTATGGGAGGCTTTTGTTATTTAAGCTCATTTTTTTATTGTGAATTTTTCTGATTTTAATCACTTTTTAAATATTGCCAAATCTTGTGATATTCCCAGATTAAAATTAACTTTATAATGGTTATTTTTATAATTCTTAATTTTTCGATCATGAACAAAAAGATACTGGTTCCCACAGATTTCTCGGATTGCGCCAACGCTGCTGTTACCTATGCATTTCATTTGGCCAAGAAAACAGAATCCGAATTGATTTTCCTTCACACCATGATCACTCCGGTCAATTGGTCAAAACTTACCAAGGAGCAGGAACTCCTTTTTCCTGAAACGAAATCAAAAATTTCTGAGGCAAAAGAAAAACTCAAAGAACTCATCAAGAAAGCAAATGAGGAGGGATTGACCGCAAAAAAATTACTCATTTACAGCGATGGAAAAGAAAGAATTGAAAAATTTGTCGAATCCGAAAACGCAAATTTGGTCGTCATGGGTTCCCATGGGCAATATGGTTTCAGAGAACATATTCTTGGGACCAATACCTATGGCATGATCAGAAAAGCCAAAGTCCCTGTCATTATCGTCAAAGAGTCCAATACCAAATTGAATTTGGATACTCTTGTGATCTCCACGAATTTCAAGGAAGAATCAGGACCATCTTTTTCGGATTTGGAAAGACTTGCAGAATTTTTAAAGTTAAAATTGAAGATCTTGTTTGTAAACACGCCTACCTATTTCATGGAAACAAATGACATCCTCAAGATTGGTGAATCCTTCCTTTCCACATTCAGCAGTTACCAGCATGACATACATATCCAAGATGCATTCAAAGAAGAGCGTGGGATAATCCAATTTGCTGAAAAAGTAAATGCAGATGCCATCGCCATCATCACCCATGGGAGATCCGATCTCATGCAATATTTTTCCCCGAGTATCACGGAGAACTTGATCACAATGATCGATTTACCTATAATAAGTATAAAGATCCAGAATAAATAAAAAAGCAGGAGAATCTCTCCCGCTCTTTGTATGAAAACTAAACCAACTATTATTTAACTATCCCAATAAAACAAATAAATCAGATAAATCCAAAAAACAGTATAATTATTGTGTCTGAGGAGATTTTCCTTTATTTTTTATTGCTGATCTTGTACAACACACCCAATGCCAAGGCCTGACTATATTGGATCCCCGGATCCATATCAATGTCATACAGATTGATACTGGTAAAAGTCACATCAATAAAACTGGTGATTTTTGCCACCAAAGTCACATCCAATCGGTGATCGATATTCTTGAAAGAAAGCGTTTCATAATTCCCAAACATCTGATACCTGGAATTGATCGTGAAATTCTCACTGATTTGCTTTTTCCAGGTGGCATAAACCAAGAATGCGAGTAATTCGCCCCTGACCTTCTTTCCAGGATCAACACCATAATTATTTGGGACGTTGTTGATGATTTCAGTATTGGTCACAAAGGTTAATCTTGGGGAAAAAGGAGACAATCTCAGCGCAAACTCATCATTGGGCTTGTATTCCAGTCCCAATGAGGTTGTCAAAAAACCTGGGGCAAGAAAACTTGAGATAAGCAAATCATTGCCGTTGTCTCCATACTCGAACCCATCAGCGAACTGGGAAATAAAATTGACCGCTGTAAAATATCCCCAATGGTCTGAGATTTTGTATCCCAACTTTGAATCCAAGAAAATCCTATCCGCCGCCTTCCTTGTACCTTGTCCTTCATTTTTCACAATCCCAAATAGAAACTCCAGGTCATTGTCCCAAGAAATCTTCTCCTTGGCATAATTGGCTTTTCCTGAAATGATGGAGCCGAACGCCACGGAATTAACCCCACCTGATTTCCAGTTTCCACTGAAGGCTGCCTGATTGAAATTGAGCCCAGCGCTGATTTCTGAGTTCCAATAAGTTGTGTCTTTTAATGCCGTCACAGGACTGGGAACAACTTCAATAACGTCCTGCGCTTGAGAAGCATAACCCAACAGTCCAAAGAATAAGATTAAAATCGAATTTTTCATGGTTCCGAAAATTTAAGTTTAGAAAGTATACACAAATAAAATAATAAACAATTTGAAGAAAAAATATAAGCTTTCATTTTGTGTTTTATAATTGAAAATAGCCTTACAGAAAAATTACCTAATCCCGATACCAATAAAATCTATAAATTACAGCACATTGATCCGAAATTCAATTTCAAGCGTTAGATAAGAAGACAAACCGAAATCACAATGAAAATCAATCTATTGAATCCTTATTTTGCACTGATCATTTTCGTTTGCATGGGATGCAGTTCCATCGAAATATTCAAGGAAAATACGGAAATCGCACCTTATAAAGCCTACACCAGTTTTGTACTGATCAATAAAGAAATAGGCATGAAGGGATTTGACGATGACCTTTTGGATGCCCAAGTTTCCCACGACTTACAGGAGCAACTGGAAGCCATCGGCATGAAATATGAGAGAACCAATCCCGACTTGGTCATCCGATATGCCTCAAATGAAGATCTTAGACAAAAGGAGATATACCAAAACAGGTATCCAATGTGGGGATGGAGGGTTTGGGACCCATGGATGTTTGATCCGAGAATGAACAATCGATTCAACACCGTGACCACAAAGGATTATGAGTTGATCCAATTGATCGTGGATTATATAGATCCAAAGGAAGATAAAATCCTAATGCGGCTCACCGCTGTGAGCGAAAGCAACAGCCCAAAGGAAAAAAGGAAAAGACTATCCAAATCAGTCTCTCAGATAGTGAAAACATACCAAGAGCATCTTGACACCTACCTTCCGGAATTAAGAGATAAGTAAATATCAAGTCCTATCCGGAGAATTTTATCAAAATAGGGTCTATCCCTTTCTCACGAAATGCTTGTTTTAATTTTAGAAAAAAAAATAATTGGTTTTAATAAAAATTAATATCGAAGCCATGTTGCAATTCAAAACTATTCCGTTATTTTTGTATTAATAATTTTGCATTTCAAAACATGTATTTTGCATCTTAATGGTTCGGATAGTATTAATCGACGATGATCCCATAAGTACCTTTATTACTGAAAAGCTTATTTTCAACAACATAAAGGTGCCCTGTACAATTTTTAAATTCCAAAGTGCCATAGAAGCACTCAAGGATATTTCCAGTATTAGTCCAAACTACCTTTTTTTGGATTTAAACATGCCGGAAATGACAGGTTGGGATTTTTTGGAAGAATTTGAGCCCAAAACCTATAAGCCGGAAGTTTATATCCTGAGCAGTTCCGTCGATGAAAGAGACATCAATAAAGCTTCAAATTACTCCTTGGTCAAAAAATATTTATCAAAACCACTGATCAAAAAATATATCAAAACCATTTTTAAATAAATCTTCTTAATCATAAATTTTAAAAGGTTCCGTCATTGATAGAGCCTTTTTTTTATGCATTTCTAAAACCTGAATGCCATTTTATGGTTATATTGATAGAACAACAATTGAAGTGAAATGGCAAAAAACAATCTTGATCTCATCAAAGCATTCAGAAAAACGATCGTAAAACTGAAAAATGGGGCACCCTATCAATGGGGCCACATGGGGGCTTGCAACTGCGGAAACCTTGCACAGGAAATCACTCAATTGAGCAAAGCTGAAATCCATCGCTTTGCCATGCAAAGGATGGGTGATTGGAACGAACAGTTGATCGATTATTGCCCCACCAGTGGATATCCGATGGATTTGATGATCGATAAAATGTTGGAAGCTGGATTGACCCTCGATGAATTGAAGCATTTGGAAAGGCTTTCCGACCCAAAAATCCTCAAAGAAATTCCCTTTGAAGAAAGGAATAACCTTCTTAAAAACAGGAAAGAAGATGTAATTCTATATCTCGAAACTTGGACAGGAATTCTTGAAAAGGAATGGCTGGATAGTCAACAAATCCAATTGGAGATCAAGAACCATTTCCTGCCTGATCAAAATCCAAATGGCAAAAAGAAAGCGCTGATCTTGGTGTAAAAAAATATTTTGATTGTTTAGTGAAAATCAATGCAATTAATATATTTGCATCATTAACCAACGTTCACACCATGGAGGATTTTGAAGAGGA
This sequence comes from Rhodonellum sp., assembly GCF_030656585.1. NCBI lineage: Bacteria > Pseudomonadati > Bacteroidota > Cytophagia > Cytophagales > Cytophagaceae > Rhodonellum > Rhodonellum sp. Next base: position 75,874 of record NZ_JAUSPP010000033.1, on the reverse strand, counting down.
ATTAGATGATTTCGTAGAAGAAGAGGAAGATGAGTTTGCTGAGCAATTTAAAGACGAGGCATATGACTTGGACGATGACAGTGAGCTTCTCGACGACCATTTTGTAGATTTTGACGACGACGACGACGACGACCTTGAAGACTTCGAAGATGAGGATTTCGAAGACCTTGACGACGAAATTGACTGAGTCAGAAAAACAAAGGCAGATGGAATGGCATTTCCTTCTGCCTTTTTTTGGATCTTTCTTTGAGCAACAAACCTTCTGTATTATCTTTCGAAAAAATTAAGCAATTCATTTAATCCCATATATCATGCTATTACAGATTTTTAATTCCCCAATCGCACCAGGTGCACAATTGTTCCTTTTAATCGTTTGTATCTTGATCGGTGTGGGCGCTGGACTTTCGGCAATGGATGCCCGAAAAAGCCTTTTCAAAAAAGAGGATGACAAGAAAAATCACTGAGTTTATTCGTTAATTTAGAAAAAAAAAGAGAGGACTTTAAAAGTCCTCTCTTTTTTTTTCTAATGGACATTTCCCATCAATTTTCTAATGGGCTTGCTGAGCAGGAGCAAAACCACGCCAGCTCCTATTGCCGTGTAAATGATCATCATGTATTGGTCTGGCATCTGGGCCAAAGCTTCCTCAGTCCCCCCACTTGCCTCGCCAGCGATGATTCCAGCAATCAAATTTCCAAGTGAAACCGAAAGGAACCAAATCCCCATCATTTGCCCTCCATATTTTGCAGGGGCAAGTTTGGTAACCAAACTCAATCCAACTGGACTAAGACTCAGCTCACCGAAGGTGTGAAGCATATAAGTAAAGATCAACCAGGTAGGAGCAGCCAAATCCCCTGACGCCGCAATTTTAGCGGCAAAATACATCACAAAGAAACCAATCCCCAAAAGCAACAAGCCCATTGCAAATTTCAAAGGGGAACTTGGTTCTAAATTTCTTCTTCCAAGCCATACCCACATCGCACCAAATACAGGCGCAAAAATAATGATGAACATGGAATTGACAGATTGAAAATATCCCGCTGGGATTTCCCATCCCAATAAGGATCTATCCGTAAATCGTTCTGCAAATAGATTGAGGGTGGATCCCGCTTGCTCAAAACCTGACCAAAACAAAGCTGAAAATAGAAAGAGGATGGCGATCACCATCACTTTTTTCCTTTCATCCGCATTCAATCCCCCGAAAAGAATCACATATCCCAGGTAAACGAATGCCACGATGGCTATAATTGTCCCAGAAGCATTTGCCAAATCACTGACATTGATCGGAATGATACCCATAAAGAGCAGGGACAAAACAAATAATACTACTGCACCGATGATCAACAGGATTTTTATCAATTTTTTTCTATCCCCAATTTCCTCGTCGGTTTTGAAGGCAATATCCTCACCATAACCCTCCAGGAATTTACTTGTAAATCTGTATTGGATCAGGCCGATGACCATTCCCAATCCAGCCAAGCCAAAACCCAAATGCCAATCGTAGATCGCCAAGGTGCTGCAAGCAATCGGGGCTATCAAAGCGCCAATATTGATCCCCATATAAAAGATGGAGAACCCTGCGTCTCTTTTTGAACTTCCCGCAGGATACAACTGCCCAACTACAGAACTGATATTGGGTTTCAGCAATCCTGTTCCCAAAACAATAAGGATCAATCCCATGAAAAAGGTGTTGGTATCAAAAGAAGAAAGACTTTCCTTTACTTCCGAACCATCCCCGATCAAATTGACCAATCCAGGAAGTGCCATGGTAAAATGGCCCAAGGCAATGATAATTCCACCGTACCACACAGATTTCTTCAACCCAAAAAGCCGATCGGCGAACCAGCCTCCCGGTAATGCCAACAAATAAACCCCCATAGTGTAAAGACCATAGATAGCCCCGGAGGTTTTGTCGTCAAATCCCAAACCTCCATCCACAATGGCTGTGGTCATGAACAAGATCAAAAGGGCACGCATCCCATAATAACTGAACCTCTCCCACATTTCTGTGAAAAAGAGCGTCATCAACCCCTTGGGATGACCAAATATCGTAGGACCTAGGAAGAGATCCTCTCCTACGGATTTCATAGCATTATCTGGGATATTTTCCAAAGTATAATTAAAGTTAATGGGTGGTAGATACGAATGAATTACAATGATAAGAGATTTTTTCATTTCTTGCTACAATTGGTATCGAATTGGCCCAAAGGGAAACCAAACTGATTAAAAATCGAACAGTCTTTGTTTTCCAGCCAAAAACCACAAGTCCAATAGCTATATTTAATTAGCATTAAATCTTTACGTAATCGATTGAATTTGTAAAAAAAGCATTTTTTTGGATAAATGATCTGTCAAGATTTTATATCTTTGAGCAGAAATATAAACCCATTTAAAACTTAATGAATATGGCATATCCGGAGATTAAATCAAGCCAAAAAAGCTTGGCAGAACTAGGTCTTGATAATTCCGACAAAATTTTTAGAAATCTCAGCCCTGCTGAGCTTATAGAACACGCTCTTCTTCGCCAAGAAGGCGTTCTGACCGACACCGGTGCTTTGATGGTCAGCACAGGTGAATTCAGTGGAAGATCTCCAAAAGACAGATTTATTGTCATGGATGCACAAACCAAGGATTCCGTTTGGTGGGGTGATATCAATATTCCCCTTGAAGAAGAGAAATTTGATCAACTCTACAAACAGATGGTTGATTATCTGAAAGACAAAGACCTATTCGTAAGAGAAGCCTATGCTGGAGCGGCACCTGATTACAGGCTAAACCTTACCATTATCAACACCCTGGCATGGCAAAACCTTTTCTGCTACAACATGTTTCTGAGGCCTTCTTCCGAAGAATTGGAGGGATTCCAGACTGACTTTACGATTATTTGCATCCCTGAATTTGAGGCAGATCCTAGTGCGAACGGGACAAGACAAAAGAATTTTGCGATCATCAACCTGTCCAAAAAAATAATCTTGATCGGGGGTACAGCTTACGCAGGTGAAATCAAAAAAGGTATTTTTTCCGTATTGAATTATTTGCTGCCACACGAGCGCAATGTACTATCCATGCATTGCTCATCCAATCTTGGTGACAAAGGCGATACTGCCATATTCTTTGGCCTATCCGGAACGGGTAAGACCACACTTTCTGCAGATCCAAACCGAAGCTTGATCGGCGATGACGAACATGGCTGGAATGATGACACGGTTTTCAATTTTGAAGGTGGGTGCTACGCAAAAGTCGTCAACCTTGAGGAAGAAAATGAACCTGACATTTGGAATGCCATCAAGTTTGGGGCAATCGTGGAAAACACCAAATTTTACCCAGGTACCAGAACTGTCAATTACAGAAACATTGATCTCACTGAAAACACAAGAACGGCCTATCCGATTCATTTTATAAAAAATGCAATGGAACCATCCGTAGGAGGAATACCCAAAAATATATTTTTCCTGACAGCGGATGCTTTTGGAGTGATTCCTCCAATTTCAAAACTGAACAAAAGCCAAGCGATGTATCATTTTATTTCAGGTTATACGGCTAAGGTGGCAGGAACAGAAATGGGAATCACGGAACCCAAAACCACGTTTTCAGCTTGTTTCGGGGCAGCATTCCTCCCCTTGCATCCTACAAAATATGCAACTCTGTTTGGAGAAAAAATGGAGCAGCACGACGTCAATGTTTGGTTGATCAATACAGGTTGGACAGGTGGTCCCTATGGAATCGGTTCTAGAATGAAATTGAAATATACACGGGCGATGATCACCGCTGCCCTCGAAGGACATTTGGATCATGTAGGCTTCAGGAAACACAGTGTATTCGGAGTGGCAATTCCCGAATCCTGCCCCAATGTCCCAAAAGAGGTTTTGAGCCCACGTGCCACATGGGAAGACAAGGACGCCTATGACAAAAAAGCCAGGGAACTGGGACAGTCCTTCATCGCCAACTTTAAAAAATTCGAAGACTATGCCAGCAATGAAATTCTGGCAGGTGCCCCAAGTTGGGAATAAAAACCATAAATAAACCCAAATAATTAAGGGGAGCTTTGCTCCCCTTTTTTGCGGTTTTTTTTCTGAATCGGAACTTCAAATTTTCAAAATTTTGAATAATCTATTTAACCAGCAGTTTTTGCGTGTATATTTGTAACAATTAAATTCAAAAAAAAAATTGAGGATTTTGCGATTCATTTGCATCAAATCACAATCGGATCAGTTTACAATTTTACTAATACCATTATGACTACAGGAGAAATTCACACCGAAAAAGGTGTTATGAAAGTTGAGTTTTATGATGAAGATGCACCAAAAGCTGTTGCGAATTTTATCAAACTTTCCAAAGAAGGATTTTATGATGGATTGAAATTTCATAGGGTAATCCCTGATTTCATGATTCAGGGTGGCTGTCCACAAGGCACTGGCACCGGAGGCCCAGGTTACAAAATTGATTGTGAACTTACCGGAGAACTTCAATACCACGATCGTGGTGTTCTTTCCATGGCGCACGCAGGAAGAAATACAGGTGGATCCCAATTCTTCATTTGCCACAGCAGAAACAACACCAGCCATCTTGACAGAAACCACACATGTTTCGGAAAAGTAGTTGAAGGGTTGGAAACAATTGATCTGATCAAACAAGGTGATAAAATCGAAAAAATCGTAATCCTTGACTAAAAAATAAAAGGCTTAAATCAATTTTAAGCCTTTTATTTTTTTTAAAAATTCAAGTTGGTTCAACCCGTTTTATGCATTATGAACTCAATTCAATAGTATAATTAACTGATGTTCAATTAGTTGTTGTTTTTTTTGACTTCACCCTATTGGTGTCATGAATTTGTCTCACAATAATCTGATTTTTTTGCAGTTTCACCCCCTTAAGGAAAGCCAATGCAAATTTCGGGTTTAACCAAATAGTGCACCTGCAATCGTAGCAGTCATCATACAAGCCAAAGTAGCAGCCAAAAGTGCCCTCATTCCCAATTTCGAAAGATTGCCTTGCTGGTTTGGGGCGATACTTCCAATTCCTCCAACCTGAATAGCGATAGAACTGAAATTAGAAAAACCACATAGTGCATAGGTTGCAATTACGATGGATTTGGGTGCAAGCGTTCCAGCCTCCTTCATTTCAGCCAAACCCAGATAGGCCACAAACTCATTGATGACCGTCTTTTGACCCAGCAAAGATCCTACCTGAAGGGTATCTGTCCATTGAACACCGATTACCCAAGCAAATACCCTAAAAACCTGCCCCAGAATATACTCCAATGAAAAACCAGTAAACTGCCCATCCGTACTGGAAATCACCATTGCATTGAGCCCAGTATAATGTCCTATCAAGCCTGAAAGTATATAGTTCAGGGCCGCAATGACGGCGATAAAAGCCAGAAGCATTCCTCCTACATTCAAGGCAAGTTAGAGTCCATCACTGGCCACTATCGACATGGCGTCGATCAGATTGACACCTAAATTCTCTTCATTTACTTCCAACTTTTCATTTACTTTTTCTTTCTGCGTTTCCGGGATCATGATTTTTGACATTACGATCGCGGCTGGAGCATTCATGATGCTGGCTCCAAGCAAATAGGCTGCAAATTTACTTTGCTCTTCAAGGCTGTCCCCTCCAAGGAAAGCTACATAGCCCGCCAAAACTCCACCTGCGATTGTGGCCATTCCTCCCGTCATCAAGCACATCAATTCGGACCTGGACATGGTGGGAATAAAGGGTCTCACAAGCAAGGGCGCTTCTGTTTGACCCAAAAATATGTTACCTGCAGCCGACAGACTTTCGGCCCCCGAAAGTCTCATGGTCCTGGCCATAACCCAAGCAATGGCGAAAACTATTTTTTGAAGCACTCCCAAATAATACAGCCCGGCAGAAACCGTGGAAAAGAAAATGATCGTGGGTAGAACCTGGAAAGCAAATATAAATCCGAAAGAACTCGTCGCTAAATCCCCAAACAGGAAAGTGGCACCGTCGGAAGAAAAACTCAGGAATTTGACAAAACCCCTGCTCACCAAAGCAAAGATACTGGCAACAAAAGGGACTTTTGTAATGAGGAAACCGAAAATGGCCTGAAGAACCACTCCTATACCTACCAGCCTCCAATCCACAGACTTTCTATGGGATGAAAAAGCAAAAGCCACAAGTAATAATACAAAGATCCCAAGTAAACCTCTAATATATTCCATGAAAGTATGCTAAGCGTATAAATGTTGGGATTTTGATAAATTCTAAAGTGTGGGAAACACCAGCTGTTGGGCACATAAAGCTAAATTGAAAAGCCTGGTAGAGGCCAGGCTTTTCAATTCAATTCCTTTTGTTGATCTCGTCACGGATCCGAGCGGCTCTTTCGTAGTCTTCGTTTCCGATGGCCTCATCCAAAAGTTGGTTAAGCTTATCAAGACTGAAATCTTTCAGCGAGTCCGCGGGTTTACCCGAGGTTACGCTACCTTGACGAGAAGCTTTGCTTGGCTTTTTCGACTCCTTTTTTTCCTCCTCCTCGTTGAATTCAATCGCAGCTTCTGACATCACGCTTTCGGCGCAGAATATCGGTGCATCAAATCTCACCGCTATCGCAATCGCATCAGATGGTCGAGCATCCAATTCAATCGATTTTGAACTGTTCCTACATACGATTTTGGCAAAGAACACTCCCTCTTTCATCTCTGAAATCAGGATTTGCTCAATTGAAAAATTAAAATTGGAGGAAAAGGCCTTGAACAGATCATGGGTCATCGGCCTGTTGGGGACAATTTTTTCTATCTCAATAGCGATTGCTTGGGCCTCAAACATACCAATGACAATCGGCAATCTTCTTATACCGCCAACTTCCCCCATGACCAAGGTAAACGACCCAGATTGGGAGTGATTTGATGATAAGCCAAGAATTTCTAATTCGACAGTTTTATCCACGGATGTTATTTTATAGCTTTTATTGCTGAAGTTAATTTTGGCAACACCTCAAATGCATCTCCTACGATTCCGTAGTCAGCAGCTTTGAAAAATGGCGCCTCAGGGTCTTTGTTGATCACCACGATGCACTTTGATGAATTGACACCTGCAAGATGTTGAATAGCACCCGAAATTCCAACTGCTAGGTATAAACTAGGTGCAACTTTTACTCCGGTCTGTCCAACGTGTTCGTGATGAGGTCTCCAACCGATATCCGATACAGGCTTGGAACATCCCGTTGCAGCGCCCAATTCTTTGGCCAAATCTTCTATTAAGTTCCAGTTTTCCGGACCTTTCATTCCCCGGCCACCAGAAACCACAATGTCTGCTTCTGGCAAAAGAATTTCGCCTGTTGCTTTGTCAGTCGAGATAATTTTGGTGCTAAAATTATGGTCATCAAGATTCAACTCCAATGTTTCCACTACAGCCGCAGCACCGTCTGTTTTTAAAGGAACCGCGTTCTTTTTGACGGCAAGGATTTTATTTTCCGAAGTCATTTCCGTCTGCGCAAAAGCTTTTCCTGTATAAATACTTCTTTTTACTTTAAAACCTGAGGAAGTATCAGGCAATTCCACAACGTTGGAAACCAAACCAGCATTTAACTTAATGGAAAGACGAGCCGCCACTGCATCTCCCAAGGAAGATTTAGCCATAACGAGTGTCTTCGCCCCTATTTTATTAAACACTTGAGCAACTGCTTCTGCATGTGCTTGGATGATTCCAGAAGTCAGTCTGCTGTCTTTTACATGAAGGACTTTGGAGGCTCCTGCAGTACCCGTTTTGGTCAATTCGTCATCGGCAATGTCACCCAAAGCAACGGCAACGACTTCTCCCCCTCCGATTTTCTCCGAAAATGCTTTTGCAAAGGAAAGTGCCTCTAAACTTGATTTTTTGATTGCACCTTCCGATTGCTCTATATATACTAATATGGACATGATTATCTGATTTTTTGGATTCAAAATTAATTAAAGAACTTTTGCTTCATTTTTCAACAACCTCACCAATTCTTCGACATTGTCTTTATCCACAAGTTTGACACCCGCCTTGGCTGGAGGAAGTTCATAGGAAATCACGCGAGAGTTTCCTTCTTCCACTACAGGTTCCACTACTGAAAAAGGTTTGGTTCTTGCAGACATAATCCCACGCATGTTCGGTATCTTCCATTCAGCGATGGGTTCTTGGCAACCTGCAATTAGCGGCAATTTTGCTTCCACATATTCTTTTCCGCCTTCGATTTCCCTTGACATTTTCACTGTATCACCCTCTACTTCCAGTTTCATCACCGGAGAAATAGAAGGCATTCCCAACAGTTCACCAACCATCCCATGAACCATTCCTCCATTAAAATCGATGGATTCTCTTCCCATCAAGATCAACTCATAGCCATTGCTTTTGGCAATATGGGCGATTTGATTGGCGACAAAAAGTGAGTCTTTCGGGAAAGCGTTGACCCTGATGGCATCATCCGCACCGATGGCCAATGCTTTTCTCAAGGTAGGGTCCGAATCAGATTCCCCAACATTCATAACCGTAAGACTTGCACCCAACTGCTCCTTCAACTCCACCGCTCTTGCCAGAGCATAGTCATCATAAGGTCCAATAATAAACTGAACGCCGTTTTTGTCAAATTGGGTATTGTTCTCAGTAAACTGAATTTTGGATGTAGTATCCGGCACGTGTGTGATACAGACAAGAATTTTCATTACGTATATTTAGGTTATTTATTTATAATTTTGTGTGAATTTAGCAATTAAGGCTTTAATTAAAAAAAAATTCATGAGCAATTTGTCCCGCATAGAAATCCTGAAAGAATATGCAGACCAAGAACCCGAAAATCCCTTTAATTGGTACGCTTTGGCCTTGGAATACCAAAATTTTGACTTGGAAAAAACAAGCTATTGTTTCAATAAACTCCTGAAAGAACATAAAGGTTATCTTCCCACCTATTATCATGCAGCCCTCTTTTTCTCGGAGAGAAACCAAATTGACTTTGCAAAAACCATTTTTGAAACCGGGATTGACTTGGCAAAAGACCAAAACAATGAAAAGGCTTTGAGGGAATTGCAAAATAGCTTCCAGAATTTCATTTTTGAAAATGATCTTTGATTTTCAAACATTAAGGAATAATATCAAAGCTTTCTTTTAAATTTTAGATGGGATTAAATCAGAAAATCCCTCCACATAATTCTATTCCTTAGCCGAAGCAATTTTCACCACTATTTTCCCCAATTGCAAACCCGCTTTCATCTTATCAAAGGCCAAAACAGCATCCTCTAGTGGGAATATTTGATCCACAATCGGAATTATTTTGGATGCATTCACCAATGCAAGCATGTTGGCAAAATCCTGGTCACTTCCCATCGTAGTCCCAATGATTTGGATTTGATTCCAAAAGACCTTTCTCGCATCCAAAACTCCCGGATTTCCTTTGGTCGCGCCATAGAGCACAATTTTCCCTCCCGGACGTGCGGCTTTTATCAATTGTGACAATGTATTGCCCATCGCACTGTCGATAATCAAATCAAATCCTCCCGTCAGCGTAAGGGCTTCTTCTGTCCAATTTTCATCCTTGTAATCGAACCCAGCAGTAACGCCCATCCCAATTGCTTTGTCAATCTTGGCCTCACTGCTGCTGCTCACATACACTTCAGCACCTAGCGCCAGAGCAAATTGAACGGCAAACTGGGCCACTCCTCCTCCAAATCCTGTCACCAGAACTTTTTCCCCTGCAGCGACTTTCCCTTGATACACAACAGCCCTGTAAGCGGTCACTCCTCCCAAGGGCAACGCTGCGGCTTCTTCCCAACTCAAATGCTCCGGTTTTGGATGAATACGGTCCGAGGGAACTTGCACGAATTCGGCCAAGGTCCCATGATCCGGCATGCCGATGATTTTAAATTCTTTGGATTGGGCTTTTTGGTTGTCTCCCCAATGAAGTGCGGGGTTGATAATGACCTCCTTCCCCAGTAAATTGGAATCCACATTCGCGCCGATTGCATCCACCACTCCTGCACCGTCCGAACCCAGTATCACCCCATCTTTCAGACCAGGATAAAGCCCCTGCCTGCACCATTCATCACGATGGTTTAGGGCCGCGGCGACAAGCCTGACCCTCACTTCGTTTTCCCCAATTCCGGGCAATTGGATTTCGGATAACTGAATTTTTTCTGGTAAAGAGCTATTGTAGAATATTGCTTTCATGGATTTAAGTGGATAATTTATAGACAAATAGATAGTAAATTATTTACTTTGACTTCAATTATTTTGATGGTATGAGATCTTAAAACTCAAACAAGATGTTATCTTGGTATTCTATAATTTTAAATTAAAATATTAAAATACAAAATCAAATTCATTTATCAGAAATAGGAAGGCGAAAAATTATAAAAATTAACATATTGAATTATAAAATTCAAAAATCAAAAATCATCTCCTTTTGTTATTCATAAAACACTATAAAATTAATCCATAGCTAATATATATAAATTAAAATATTTAGCCAAAATAACTCATTTCATTATATTAATAATTAGCAAGTAATTCATTTGAACTTATCGATTAAAATTTTACAATTATCTATAAATTTCTTCATTTCTACCCAATTGTCTGATATAAACTTTTTCCTATATTCAAAGTTACTTAATCGTAAGGTTTCCTCTCCACTAAATATTTCAAAATTAATGTTAGGATAAATGTTTTTTCTTCCTAGCCAAAAACTATTTTTTAAATGTTCCGAAAATTCCTCTATATCTTTTGCCATTACGTTGAATTTTTCATCTAAGCAATTTTTCCTTATTCCATTTTCATCAATAACAACAAGTCCATAATATAAGTCTCCTAGACCCCTTTCTATATAAATACAAAAAATTTCATTTTCAACTCGATCTATTTCGAACATTATTCCGTACCATGCATTCCTATTTCTGGATCCATGAATTACACTGTTTAATTTATTCTCGGAATATTGAAAATATTTTAAAACTGCAAATTCATTTGATATTACAGAAGAAAAATCTTGCCAAAAATCCCATTCCGTAAACCACTTGATATGTAGCCAGTTGCTAGCAATTTTATGACCTATGAGAATATTATCATTTTCACTCATTAATTTAAAAATTTCTTTTTTTTCATCTGCTAACATAGCTGTTCCGGTTAAATCTGATATTAAGTTTTGATATTGCGCAAGAGTTTCTCTTAAATTTGGATATAAAGGTGTTAATTTGATACTTTCTTCAATCCATGATTTTATATGGAATACATATGAACCTAGTATTAAATTTTTTTCAATATTTTTTAATTCACCAACACTATGATCAGAAGGTTCCCTTCCATTTAAAGTTAGGTAAATAATTGTAATTTTTTTCACTCCTTCGCTTAAAAGCTTATTGTTATATCTTTCAATTTGGTTATACTGATCACCTGCATTAATTTTATTTTCTATTATAATAGCAGAGCTTTTATTTCTTATTAAGATATCAATACTTTTATATTCTCTTAAAACCTTCACATCTTCTAATTCAAAATCATTTATTTCAAAAATTTCGAGGAATTTTGAAATAAATATATTTTTTTGATTGTGTGTTCCTAATGGATTCAAAAGAGAAAAAATAAATTTTGAGTGGAGTTTGACTTCATCACTTGCTGACAAAAGAACTTTAAAAATATTAAATGTATTTTTTTCTTTCAATTTCAAATACTTAAACTCTATAATCTTAACTTTTTCTAGCAATAACCTCATTTAAATAATTTGATTATATTTGAAATTTATTAAAATATCAATATGCCCTCCGAAATAGCAAAATCTTCCTTCCTCAATCTTTAAAGCTCATAAAGGACTTGATCAATTCGATTTTTTAATTTGTGGATTCTGTTTGAATTCTTCCACTAAGAAAAACAAAAGTTAGAGAAACTAATCCTCAACAACCGAAAACATTCTCCTAAAAAAACATTTTAAATTTTGAAATCACATAATCTTTTCAAAATCAGAGCTATTCACATTTGAAAAAATAAGGAATAAGTAAAAAAAAATATTAAGAATTAAGTTCTAATAAGACTTTATAACTGGTCTTATAGACAAAAAATTGCGAGAATTTTATTCTTTTGAATTTTAGAACCAATTCAAAAAAGCAATCGATTTCGGAAGCCCATCATCTACCAAGGATAAAAATTATCTAATTCTTAAAATGGCGCAGGTTCATTGCTGCCGAATCCTCCGGAAAATGGATCTTCGTTTCCTCCGCCATTGGCTTTGCTGCCCAGACGGATGGTGTTGCTGGTATCAAAGCTTTGACCGCCCGCTGCACTTGGGAATTTACTACCATAGAGTGCATCTTCGGCTTTATAAGGAACGTTCAATTCCAAATCGGTGAATTTAGTGTACTTGCCGATGAAGCGCAACTTCACGTTTTGAAGGGAACCGTTTCTGTGCTTGGCGATGATGACTTCCCCCACGCCTGCGGTTGAATGTCCATCTTCATCTTCGGTAATACCGTAATATTCAGGCCTGTAAAGGAACATAACGATATCCGCATCCTGCTCGATGGCTCCTGATTCCCTCAAATCCGATAGCTGTGGACGCTTGTCTCCTCCCCTGGTCTCTACAGCCCTTGAAAGCTGGGAAAGGGCAATGACAGGCACACTGAGTTCTTTTGCGATTTTCTTCAAAGCCCTTGAAATACTGGCAATCTCCTGCTCACGGTTTCCACCTCCGCCGGATTTGCTATCTCCTGACATCAACTGAAGATAATCAATCACGATCATCTGAATATCATGTTGCGCTTTGAGCTTCCTGCATTTCGCCCTTAATTCCAAGATAGTCAAAGCAGGTGTATCATCCACAAAAAGCGGGGCTTTGGAAAGTTTTGCGGTTTTGTGAACCAGCTGCTCCCATTCATAATCCGCCAAATTTCCCTTTTTGATTTTTTCCGAGTCCAATTCTGCCTCCGAGGAGATGAGTCGGTTGACAAGTTGAACTGAAGCCATCTCCAGGGAGAAAATCGCAACGGGCCTGTTGTGGTCCACTGCGGCATTCCGCAATACCGAAAGGACAAATGCAGTCTTTCCCATCGCAGGACGGGCGGCGATGATGACCAAATCCGATTTTTGCCAGCCTGAAGTCACCCGGTCCAAAGCAGTAAAACCACTTGGCACACCGGTAAGCCCATCCTTTTGGCCTTTTTTGGCTTCAAGTTCCTGAATGGCTTCCTTCATGATGGATTTCAAATCGGAATAATTTTTTCTGATGTTCTTTTCCGAAATTTCAAAAAGTGACTGTTCCATTTTGTCCAAGAGCTCAAATACATCTGTGGTATCTTCAAAAGCTTCTTTTTGGACTTCGCCGGAGATGCGGATCATCTCCCTTTTCATGGCCTGCTCGGTGATGATCCTCGCATGGAATTCAATATTGGCAGCAGAGGAGACCTTTGAAGTCAGCTCGGTGATAAAAAATGCACCACCTGCGATTTCAAGTTTTCCATTTTTCCTTAACTGGTTTGTCACTGTCAACAAATCAATGGGTTGACTTTCTGAAAACAAATCCAAGATCGCAGAATAGATGGCTTTGTGCGCTTCCTTGTAGAAACTCTCGGGCTGGAGCATATCCACTACAGCCGTCAAAGCTTCTTTTTCAAGCATCAACGCACCCAAAACAGCTTCTTCCAGTTCAATCGCCTGGGGAGGCAATTTCCCAAGACCGATTTGATTGGATGAATCGGGCTTTCGACGACCTGTGAGCCTGTCTTTTCCTGCTGGTTTATTTTCTGACATGGGACAAATGTAAGAGGTTTGGGCCAAAGGTTTTAAACAATTTATGCACGAGTTATCAACAAATTCGCTAACATCTAATCAATCAATCTCCTATCTTCCACCCGTCGGATTTTTAGGGATATTGTTTTGGAACATTCTTCCTCGTTTCTGTCCCATTGCAGTTTTTATATAAAAATAAAAAAAACAATTGGGCATGAAATCCAGCGGATACTTTCCAAAAAGGACATGATAAACCTTACCTTTGACCAATTGGAGGAAATTAAATTTTCAAAGGAAAAATCAGCCCCATTTTCCAAGGTCTTGAAAAACATGAAATTGACTTTCCTTCCCTCAAGATCCTTATCTTTAACGATGGAATTATAATAATATTCAACATTTGAATCACCCTCAAAAAATGTCTAAAAAGTATCATTTTATAGCAATTGGTGGTGCAGTAATGCACAATTTGGCCCTTTCCATGGCCGAAAAAGGATTTACCGTCACCGGATCGGATGATGAAATCTATGAACCTTCCCGAACCCGACTTGAGAAAGCTGGGATATTGCCGGAAGCAAAAGGATGGTTTCCAGAAAAAATCTCACCGGACCTCGACGCCATCATTCTCGGCATGCATGCCAGACAGGACAATCCCGAATTGATCAAAGCGCAGGAATTGGGTGTTCCCGTTTATTCCTTTCCTGAATTTATCTACGAACAGAGCCAAGAGAAAATCAGGGTCGTCATCTCGGGAAGTCATGGCAAAACCAGCATCACTTCCATGGTGCTCCATGTTTTGAATGCACAGGACTTGGATTTTGATTATTTGGTCGGTGCCCAAATCGAAGGTTTTGACCTTATGGTCCGTTTGTCCACAGATGCGCCGATGATCATCATCGAAGGGGATGAGTATCTTACGTCTCCCTTGGACAGAAGACCGAAATTTTTCCATTACCAACATGATATCCTCTTGATGAGTGGTATCGCTTGGGACCATTTCAATGTTTTCCCAACCTTTGAAAACTACTGCGAACAATTCGAAAAACTGGTGGACATGACTCCGCCCGCAGGTACTTTTATCTATTGCCAAGAAGACTCCATCGTCAAGCAATTGGGCGAGAACTGCAAAATCAGCAATGTAAATCTGGTGCCTTACAAAGCACATCCTTATACCATCCGTGACGGTAAAACCTACCTGATAACCCCCGAAAACGAGATTGAAATCCCAATCTTTGGCGAGCACAATCTCCAAAACCTTCAAGGTGCATTGGAAATCTGCGGAAGTCTTGGCTTAAGTGATGCTCAGTTCTATGCATCCATTACTTCATTCAAGGGCGCTGCAAAAAGACAGGAAACAATGGCAAGCTCTGAAACCAGTGTTTTGTACAGGGATTTTGCACATGCCCCATCAAAATTAAAAGCAACTGTGAATGCAGTGAAGAACCAGTTTCCAGACCGGAAATTGGTGGCTGTTCAGGAACTTCACACTTACAGCTCCCTCAACAAGGATTTTATCTCCAATTACGCACACACCTTTGATGCAGCAGATGAGGCGATTGTCTATTTAAACCCAAAAGCCGTATCTTTGAAAAAATTGGAGCTGATGGATGCCCAAACCCTTCGCGAAGGATTCCAAAAGGAAGATTTGCTGGTATTCACAGACATCAATTTGTTGAAGACCCATTTGGAAGCCAAGGAATACGCGCAAACCAATTTGCTGCTGATGAGTTCGGGCAACTATGACGATATGGACTTGAGTATTTTAAAACAGAAAATCAATCAAAAAATATAAGATGAATTTAAATTTAAAAACCCCAATTGCTTTTTTTGATCTTGAAGCGACAGGTATCAATATCTCCACGGACAGGATCGTAGAGATCTCTGTCGTCAAAGTACATCCCGGAGGAAAGGAAGAAATCAAAACGATGAAAATCAACCCTACCATTCCCATTCCAAAGGAAACTTCTTTGATCCATGGCATTTATGACGAGGACGTAAAAGATGCCCCGACATTCAAAGATGTGTCGCGTGAACTTCACCAGTTCTTTGCCGGAGCAGATTTGGCGGGTTTCAATGTGCTGAAATATGATATCCCCCTTTTGGTTGAGGAATTTTTGCGGGCAGGCATTGACTTTGACATCGAAAAAAGAAACCTTCTCGATGCACAGAAAATATTCCACATGATGGAAAAAAGGAACTTGGCCGCAGCTTATAAATTCTATTGCGGAGAAGACTTAAAGAATGCACACAGTGCGGAAGCAGATACTTTGGCCACTTATGAGGTATTCAAGGCGCAGATAGACCGTTATCAGGGAGTTGCAGCTGAAGATCTTTTGGGCAACCCACTGGGCACTTTGGAAAATGATATGAAAAAGATCCACACCCTTTTGAATGAGAAGATGGTGGATTTGGCCGGTAGGTTTATTTTCAATTCCGAAGGCGAAGAATGTTTTAACTTCGGAAAGCACAAAGGAAAAACCATTGTGCAGGTCTTGAAGGAAGAACCTTCTTATTACGATTGGATGATGAAGGGTGATTTTCCTTTGGATACCAAAAGGAAGTTTACCCAGGTAAAATTGAAAAGTTTCAACCAAAAATAAAAAAAGAAGCCTGGCGATAACCAGGCTTCTTTTTTTTATTTGTTTTTTTCATAATACACCATGGCCTCCGCCATTTGCTTGTTCAGCTGATCCTTTCTCTTACTCGGACCAGGGTGGGTAGAAAGAAATTCCGGGGGTCTTGCTCCATCTGATCCGGCTTCCATCCTTTCCCAAAATTTTGGAGCTTCTCTAGGATCATAACCGGCTATTGCCATGAAATTCAATCCAAGCTGATCTGCTTCCAATTCATGCTTTCTTGAATAACTCAACATCCCCAACTGTCCACCATATCCGACGGCCTGTAGAAATATACTTTGGGTCAAGGTTGGATTTTGTCCCATCGCTACCTGGGCACCTCCCAAAAGACCATTCAACAACAATCCATTGGACATCCTTTCTCTTGCATGACTTGCGATTGCATGGGCGACTTCATGTCCCATTACCACGGCAATTCCAGTCTCGTCCCTGCATATCGGTATAATGCCTGTGTAAAAGGCAACTTTTCCGCCTGGCATGCACCATGCATTTACCTGATCACTTTCTATCAGGTTAAATTCCCAATCGAATCCAACCAGAACATCTGCGTATCCTTTTTCTCTCAGATATTTGTCCACGGCTACGGCGATTCTTTTTCCAACCTTGACCACTTTCTGGCCATCTGCGGATTTGGTTACCAGCTTACTTTCCTTCAGAACCTGGTCATATTGATCATAAGCCATTGGCAGAATCTCGGCATTACTCACCAAACTAAGTTGGTTTCTACCACTCAAGGGAACCTTTGCGCAAGAGTACATCAGTAGTCCCGACAAAAACAAAAAGGAAATTTTCTTAATCATAAAATTTTGATTTATTTGTGCAATACTCCAAAAAAGATGCCACTAAAATCGAGTGTCTTCATTTTTTGCCTAATTTAAAACTTTATTACATTCTTCAATCCTACACAATGACACCAGAAGCAAAAAGCTATCAAAATAAAATGAAAAACGGATTCATCTTTTGGTGGGCCATGCTATTCAAACTCCCCTCGGCCGTTTTTTGGAAATTGAAAATCAAGGAGTTGACTGAAGAGGTTTGCCAAGTCACAATCCCCTATTTTTGGCGGACGCAAAACCCCTTCAAATCCACCTATTTTGCGGCTTTGGCAGGCGCAGCTGAATTGAGCACGGGAGCACTTTGCCAATTGAGCATGGCCGGTAAAGGAAAATACAGCATGTTGGTGGTGGATTTCCGGGCGGAATACCATAAAAAAGCCAATCAAACAATCACATTTACCTGCAACCAAGGCAAGGAACTCGACGACTTGATCAACAAGCTCCTGCCTGGCGAAAGCAATACCTTGGTGATGGTTTCTACAGGAACCAATCCAACGGGTGACATTGTGGCCAAATTTTATGTCACATGGTCCTTTAAGAGGAAATAAGAGGTTTGGAAGTTGGAAGACGGAAGATGAAGATGCCTGAAATCCACTGACCATTTTTAGTCCGTTTACTCAAGGTTTTGCGTTGCTATGTTTCGGAGGTATGCTGGAAAATCTTGGTCGCTGCTGAATTCAGGTAATTTGAAAAATTTAATCCTAAGGTGTTTTTTTTAATATACTCCTGAACCTCCCATCAATTTTATTTTCAGGCCATTATTCCCTATAATGCCCCAAGTTGCTATTGCAAAACATTCTATCGCTCAATATTTTTTCCTGTAAGCATGGATTTGGAAGAACTCCAACAACAATTTTTCCACCTGAACCCGATTCATATCCAAAAATTGATGATACTGGTTTTCGAGGTTGAAGGCCACAATGAGACTGTCCAATTCCCGATCTCCCAACAAAAAGGTTTCCTTCAATGCAGTCATCACCGAATCCGATTGGATGACTTCCAAATAATCTTTTTTTCGGGACAGGATATCAAGCTTTTTGGCATATTCCCTTTTATGTCTTTCGCTTTTCATAAAATAGGAAAATGGCCCATCGAGGGTAAGCCCTGGCTGTAAGGAGGGATTATTTGCGAGGCCAGTATAGATTTTGCCTGGACCAGTGGGTCTGTTTCCGAGGGATTTCATTCCGGATACATTTCCCACCTGGAAGGGAATTCTAAATTCATTGGCATAGACATCAAATGTGGGAAGCAAGCGGGCATTGAAATAGATCTGGGTAACAAAATGGGTTTGTTCTCCCACTAAGATCGTATTGGGTATATAGTTATCCTTGGAAAAATGTAAGGAGTCCCCGGAAACACCACTGACCCTGAAATACCCCCTTTCATTGGTGATCGTGCTGTCGTTGTTGGAAAGGTTCACCACCAAGACTTTGTCAATATAAGCCTTGTCCAAGGCATCGATGACATTGCCCGTCAATTTTTGGGAAAGCGCAGGCACGTGGCTGGCGCTAAAAAACAAGAGGAGAAGACAGAACCTGATCACAAAACAAAATTACCAAACCAGATGATTGCATGAAATTATATTCCGTTAAAAAACACTAAATAAAACCGATTGATCCCATTGGAAGTATTTTTAAACGGCTTAGACATTTTTTGAAATTACTTGATTTTGATAGGATTATTCCGGACCGATGGCCGAAAAAAAATTTTTATGCTTAACTTCGGGTCTTTTAAAATAAAAAATACAAATGCCATCATTTAAACTTACTCGTTTTGCCCCTACCCCAAGCGGTTTCCTTCATCTAGGAAACGTTTATTCCTTCATCATCACAGCTTCGCTAGCGCAAAAAAACAATGCGAAAATCCTGCTCAGGATTGATGACCTTGATCAGGAAAGGGTGAAAAAAAAATACGTTCAGGATATTTTTGACACGCTGGATTTTATGGAAATCCCCTATCACTCCGGACCAAAGGACATGGTGGATTTCGAGAAAAACTTTTCCCAAAGTCTGAGAATGCCGCTTTATTCACAAGCATTGGAAGATTTGAAGAAAAAAGGTTCCTTGTTTGCCTGTGATTGCAGCAGAAACAAGATTGAAAAAATGGACCCAAAGGGGTATTACACAGGTTTTTGCAGAACAAGAAAATTAGCTTTTGACCTGCCTGACGTAACTTGGAGAATAAAGGCACCATTGCATCAAGAGGTGAAAATAAAAACCATTACCGAAGGGAAAATCACCAGGAAAATCCCGGGGATCTTGGCCGATTTCATGGTCAAAAAAAGAGATGGATTGCCATCCTATCAAATCACATCCGTTGTGGATGATATCCATTATGGCGTTGATCTTGTCGTAAGAGGAAAAGATCTTCTCGGTTCTTCCCTAGCACAGATCTATCTGTCAGGTTTTCTGCCCAAAAATGAATTTGCCCAGAACACTTTCCACCACCACAATATCCTGACGGGGGCCAATAACCAAAAGCTCTCCAAATCTGCAGGAGATACCTCCATTCAATTTCTTAGAAAATCCGGAAAAACGCCAGCTGAAATCTACCAGATGATTGGCGAATGGATGGGATCAAAAGAGAAATTCAGCAGTTTGGAGGATTTTAAGGAAATTCTCTAAGAAAGGAACTTGATTCTGATGTTTCAACAGAAAAAATTACCCATTAATTTTTTCTGATAAAAAAAAACCCCTTGCGCCCACATTGGTGAACGCAAGGGGTTTTTTGTTAATATTTGGCCGGAACGCCTTTTCCCGGCAATGTGCGTTGTATAAACTGCCGAATATCTTCGTTGGATGTAGCCAAGTCTTCGGCCCTCAGGTACATCATGTGTCCGCTTCGGTATCCTTTGATCGAAAACCTATCCTTCATTTTCCCGCTTGGATCCATCTGCCAAATACTGTATTTGGCATTGAAATAATCTGTACCCCCATCATAATATCCCGACTGAAGCATCACATGCAAATAAGGATTTTGCGCCATGGCCTGACGCAATTGCTCTCCCGTATTTTCATTGGACCTATCCCAAGGATGAACGGGACCGAAGAGATTGTAGGTCAAATCCGTGTTGTATTTCAACACATTCTTTGCATAATGGTTGAAAGCCGGAGCAAAAGCATGGTTCCATGAAGTCAATGCCGGATCATAATCATATCTTTCTCCCGCATCATTTTTGTCGATTCCCCTGTATCGGCTATCCAATCTCCCAACGGTCAGTCCTTGTTCTCTCAAAAGTTCCTTCCAAAAAAAGCCGGTGGGTACGGCAAGGTTGTGTTGGAGAATCGATTTTTCGCTCAATCCCGAGTAAAGGGACATTTTCTTTGCCAAAGCCTCTTTCTTAGCAGGCTCTAAAAATCCTCCTTTTACCATGGCAGGAATCAATTCATTGATTGTAAATGCTTCCACTTCCGGAAGAATTTCGTCCAGATCCTTATTCTGCAAGGAAGGGTCAAGGGCTTTGTGGTACCATGCCGTGGCGGCATAATAAGGAAGATAATTGGCGGCTTCCACCGGACCTCTTCTTTCCAAGCCCATTGGTGTTGGAGAAACCAGAATTACCCCATTGAAATACATCCAATGTGCATTTTGCAATTGATGGACCAATCCGGCAACCCGCGTGGTCCCGTAACTTTCACCAATCAGGTATTTTGGAGATGCCCACCTATTTTGTCTTGTGACAAAGGTATTTACCCAATCAGCAAGATATTTGATATCCGCATTGATCCCAAAAAAAGTGGATCGAGGCGTATCCGTTTTAACAATCCTAGAGTAACCTGTATTGACGGGATCGATGTAGACGATATCGGCCACATCAAGGATACTGTGCGGGTTGGATTTCGTTCCGTAAGGTTGCACTGGATAACCTTCCTCGTCGATATTCAAAACAAATGGACCTGTATAGGCCAAGTGCATCCAAATCGAGGCGGACCCAGGACCGCCGTTAAAAGAGACTACCAATGGTCGGGTGGTCTTGTCCGAAATATCCGTACGCTCGTAATAGGTGAAAAACAGGGAAGCGATGGGTTCTCCCTCTTCGTCCCAAACTGGCATCGTACCGGCAGTGGCCTTGTACGGGACACGTTTTCCCTTGACGGTGACTTCGCCATTGGTGACCACGGCAGAATCAATTGTTATTTTCCGGGTTTCTTGGGCCCACGACAGAGAAACACCAATACTCAATGCCAATAGGACAAATAAAGATTTTTTCAGCATAGTTCATTTGATCAGTAGGTTTCAATTTAAGTCAAATTCCATACATCTTACTCCAAATTATATAAGTAAAATATACGTTGGATAAATGGTAAACAACACTTTAATCCTGCCGAAATGAAAATGTAAAGTTTATGATCGCTGTTGAACCCGAAATATGCAATAGGTTTCCAAATGGAATTGAAATTGAAAGAAAATACATATTTCAGGTTAAACTCAGTCCTTTCTTGAACCTGAAGAAACCAATTTTGCAATCACGACCGCAGGATAAAGAATGCCTGTTGCAGACAAAAAGACCGATAGCATTTTACTGGCAACATTCGCAGGAAAAATATCTCCAAAACCCACCGTGGTGATACAGACAAGGCTGTAATAAATGTAGTCGGAAAAATCTTGATCCCCACCCACCAATTTCACATCTCCAATAATGGATGCGCCGGTCTGAATATGGATGATTTCCAGGACAAAGGCACCAAAAAGTGCCAATAAAAGGTAGACATTCACTGCTCCAATGATTCGGTAGGTATTGATCTCATCGTTTCGAAACAATAGCTTGAAATTGATGAAAATAAAAACCATCAAATTGAGTAAGCCCACAACCTTTTCGACCATGTAATATTCAAAAGGAGTATCACTGAAACGAATCAATTTCAAAATGACATGAGCCAAAAAAAGTGTGGAAGTGATCACAATCATTGCGGGCTCTTTGGAGGAAAATATCCCAGCAAAAAACAAAGACACGAACATGATGTTGAGGAAAAGTGTACTTTCAGATTCTGTATCAATCATCACGGGAAGCACAAACACAGTAAACAACAACATGATCAACAAAGTCACAAAACTGGTATCCGAAACCCAGAATTCTTTGACGTTTTTTAAATAGATCTTCATAAAAATATTAAAAGCTAAGCAACTGGATTTTGAAGAACAGAATATCTGCTTCTACCCGTTAAATACAACATCAATTCTATTCGAGCCTAAAATTTTTTTAATAATCAGATAGTTATGAGCTATTTTTGATTTCACCATATCTGTAATATGCATCATTCTCTAAATTAGACTGATTCTTTTGTCAGTTGCAACCCAATTAGGAAGTCCAATTCATATTTCGGGCATAATCTATTTTTCCAATTTCAGGTCCTTAAATATAGAAGACAAAAATGAATTGAAGAAATTGCTTGCCGCCATTTCGTGGGGTTGCAAAATCTTTACATTATCAGCTACTTTTATAAAAAGTTTGTCTCGGTCATTCAAAGCGGTCAAAAAAACGTCGCCCTTAAATCCATTTTTTTCTAATTGTTTCAAAAAACCAAGCGAATGATCTGCTCCGGGGATGGTATTGATGATGCATTTTACTTTTTTGAGAGGCAAATGTTCCAACATTTCTGGATCTTCAAGGTCTCCGTAAAGAATTGGTTTCTTGGCCATTTGCCAAGCCTTGACCACTTGAGGATCGAAGTCAACTCCCAAATATTTGATCTGGGTGTGTTTGTCCAAGATCCGCACAATGTTTCCACCAAACCTGCCCAATCCGAATATGATCAGGTCAAAATTGTTTTTGGTTTCAAATTGAAACTCATCTTCCCGGTAAGGGTCCTTTTTCTCGAAGATGGACAAGAATGGGGATAAAAAACCATAAATGGAATGAGAGTAAAGGATCAAATAGGTAGACAATGCGATGGTGATCAAGCCTACCAAGGTGATCAAGCCTACTATTTCTTCCGTTAGGTGACCAATAGTCAGTCCCATCCCCGCAAAAATCAAGGAAAATTCACTGATTTGGGCCACCGTCAAACCAGCCAAAAAAGAAGTCCTTTTTCGATATCCCATCCTTCCCATGATGATGAGTACAATGATCGGATTGCCGATCAAAACAAAAAGTGAAAAGAGGATTGCCGCGGGAATTTGCGCCCCTATCACCGAAAGATTTAGCCCAAACCCAAGATTGACGAAAAAAAACAAAAGCAAAAAATCCCTTAAACTCACAAGCCTACTGCTGATCAATTCCTTGAAAGGTGAAGAGGCCAAACTCACACCCGCCAAAAAAGCACCCACTTCTCCGCTAAAACCGATCAATTCACTTATCGTAGCCAATGTTACTGCCCAAGCTACTGCAGAAAGTGTCAAGATTTCTATCGATTTGGCAAGAAAAAAACTTAATCTTGGGATCACCCACTTCATAAAAACCAAGGTCAAAGAGATCATGAAGAAAGTTGACAACAGGGTTTTTCCAATGTTCCACACCATGGAAGAGCCATCATACCTCCCCAATGTGGAGAGAACGATCATCACCATGATCACGACCAAATCTTGCACAATCAAAAAGCCAATGGCGATCTGCCCATGAAGAGAGTCAATTTCTTTTTTGTCGGAAAGCAATTTTACAATAATGATTGTACTGGAAAAAGTAAGGGCCACAGCAATGTAAAAACTATGGAGACTTGAAAAACCCAAGGATATCCCGATCAAGTAACCGATGGCGGAAGTAAAAAAAACCTGCCCAAGACCTGTAAACAAGGCGATTTTGCCTGTGGATTTAATCAGCCTTAAATCAAGTTTCAAACCCACTATAAACAAAAGCACAGCGATCCCAATTTTTGCCAATAGATAGATGTTTTCTTTGGATTTTACGATATCCAAGAAAGATGGTCCCACCACGATTCCCAATGCAATGAACATCACTATCAAAGGCTGTTTCAACAATTGGCCTACGGCACCAAAAAGCGCAGCCAGAAAAAGTATGGCAGTAAATTCGTAAAAAGAATTTTCTGAAAGAATGGCTATCCAATTCATCGATGAAAACTTAAATTCAAAAATCAATAAGCCTATTTTTTTGCACAATCGAAACAAAAAACTGAAGTTTCGGAAAAGGTCAATTTTTTACCCCAAACACCCCGATTCTGTTTTTGGTAAACCAATTGGTGGCAAATCGGGTCTATCCTTTAAAAAGAAATCAAAGTGCCATTGACATTGAATCCTATAAAGTCAATTTAAACCGTGTCATGCATTGCCTATTCAATTTCTACTCAAAATTGCTTAACAATCAGCCAGTCCTTTACAATTTTTGACGTCAACCTTTCGGTAGTATTCATTATTCTCCATATTGTCTGATTTTCCTGCAATTTCAACCACCATTAGGAAACCCAATGCCTATTTCGGGTAAAAAATTGCGGGAATACTTTGGGATATAATGATTTTCACCTTCAAAAAGGAGTGAAAACATGGCATGAAACAATATCAAAAATTGATATTGTTTCATGAAATTTACTGATTTTATATAATAATATTTATCTTGGTTTTTTCAAATCAATGTCAATATCAAGACAATTATCAAATAACGAATTTAATATGAGTAGAAAAGCAACAGCCATTTGGCAAGGAAGTGGAAAAGAAGGTAAAGGCCATCTGAGTACAGCAAGCACTGTTTTAGATAAAGCGCAATATTCTTTTAAATCCAGATTTGAAAATGGAGTGGGTACCAACCCGGAGGAGTTGATCGCAGCGGCACATGCAGGCTGTTTTTCCATGAAACTGAGTTTTAACCTTACCGAAGCAAATCATCCACCGACAGAATTGCAAACGGATTGCGAAATCACGTTTGAGGATGGAGCTGTCACTCAATCCAAGCTGATTCTAAAAGCGAAGGTAGAGGGCATTTCGGAAGAAAAATTTGCGGAATTGGCAAAAGATGCAGAACTAAACTGCCCAATTTCAAAATTATTGAACACCAAAATCGTGTTGGAATACACGCTGAACTAATTTAACCCGAAATATGCATTGGGTTTCAAACTTCTAGTCAATTCGCTGATTATTAATCAATTTTAGATTGGACCAGAGTTGGCATTGCAGAACACGGGAATAACATTCTGATTAAAACAAAAAAGCCCGGTATAAACCGGGCTTTTTTGTTTGTTTTGGGGCTATTACGCTGCGTTTCTCGCCGCATTGATAATCCCAAACATGGTGCGAAGGATCAGTTTTTGTAAAACAGGATCCTCTTTTCCCTCATCCAACATGCTTTGGATGGCATATTGCTGAATGGTGATCAGAGGCAAAACGATTTTTTCACGAATCGCAATTGATTCCCTGCTTACTGGATTGTCCTGAAGGAGCACATCCATTCCCGATACTTCCAAAAGCATTTGGATGGATTTTTTGTATTCCTTGTGCATGATCTGCCAAAGCGCCCCATAATTCGGATTGTCTTTCAGATAGGCTGTGGCCGGATAAAAGGACTTTGCCAAAGATTGCATGGAATTGCCAAGGAGAGACCTGAAAAACAGAGAATCCTGATACAATCTTTTCGTCTGGTCAAATTTACCCGCTTCCTTCAAGGCTTCCAAAGCAGTACCCACTCCAAAAAATCCCGGTATATTCTGTTTCATCTGTGCCCAAGATCCGACAAATGGAATTGCCCTCAGGTCCTCGAACTTCAAGCCCTCGTCTTTCCCTCTTTTCAAAGGTCTAGATCCTATATTCACCTGACCAAAATATTTTAAAGGCGTCACATGCTCAAGGTAAGGAATGAATTGCGGATGATTTTTAAAGCTTTTATAAGCCTGATAACTGACATCGGCCATTTGATCGATCAATGCCCTTTGGTCGGCCAATAGGTTTTTTTCTTGAGAAGGATAAAGATGATTTTCCAACCCAGCAGACAGCAATTGCTCAAGATTATAGGTACAGGAAACCTGCTTGCCGTAATTTGCGGAGATCGTCTGTCCCTGAATCGTTACCTGGATTTCCTCGTTTTCCACATGTTGGCCCAGAGATGCATAAAAATTATGCATATTCCCACCACCTCTAGCAGGAGGTCCTCCCCTTCCGTCAAAAAACACGACGCTTATCTCATACAACCTGGAGATTTTCGTAAGCTGTTCCTTGGCCATCAAAATGGACCAATTGGCCCGGATGTATCCACCGTCTTTTGTCCCGTCAGAAAAGCCCAACATGATGGTTTGTTTGGCTCCTCTTCTTTCCAAATGTTTTCTATACGCTTCATTTTGGTAAAGCTGCTCCATGATTTCAGGCGCCTTGGCAAGATCGTCAATCGTCTCAAATAGCGGAAGGATATCCAAAATCAGTTCTTCCTTGCCTATTCCCAAAGTGAGTTTTGCCAGATGAAAAACCTCAAGTACGTGAAAAGCGGACTGAGCATTGGAGATGATATATCTGTGCAAGCCCTCTACACCGTTATTTTCCTGCACATAGGCGATTGCATCAAAACTTTTTAGCATTTCCTGATGGAAGTTGTCTTGAATGGCGTCCAAATCGGGGAGTTTATCAAATGACAATACCTTTGTAATCTTTTCTTCTTCTGAAGAGCGGACAAAGGCTTCCTTGGCTTCATTTCCACCATCAATTTGGATTATCTCTTCCCAAAGCGCATCGTGCTTTCTGCTGTCTTGTCGGATATCCATATTGGCAAAATGAAAGCCGAATATTTTTACCTTAAGGATAAATTCGTCCAAGTGTTCCAAAAACAAACCATCGTGATGTTGAATAATCGCATCCCTTGCCTCCAAAAGTTCATCCAGCAAGACTTCCTTGTTGGGGTACACTTTACTGTTTTCAAATAAAGTGCTGTAAATGCCCTTTTCGACATTCAAAAGGATCGGCTCTACATTTTTAAACGTGAGTCTTCTTCTGACTTTTCTTACATCTCGGTAAAAACATTTCAAAATGGATTTTTGAAGGCGGTCAGCTACCTGCTCGGTGATATCATGCGTCACAAATGGGTTGCCATCGCGATCTCCTCCTGGCCAGAAACCAACCGAAAGCAATCCGGTATTTTCCCAAGTATGGACTGGGATATCCAGCATATTCAAAAGCCTGATCAGGATATCGGAAATACTGTGGTAAAACACATTCTCCAAAAACCATATTAAACTAATGGCTTCGCCGTAGGGCGTGGGTTTCTCCTTGTTGATAAATCCGGTTTTACCCAATTGCTGAAGAAGTAAATTGACATTTCCAAGATCATTGCCCCTGATGGCAGATTCTAGATCCGTGATAATGCCAAGAACATTTCCGGGATAGAACTGGGTGGGGTGCGCCGTGAGCGTCAGCCGAACTGAGAAAGTCCTTAGTTTCTCGATAAGCGCCTCTTTTTTCTTGTCATTGTCCACTCTAGCCAAAAGGGCCGTGATGGTTCCTTTCCCCTTGAGGTCATTCACTTTTTCGAAAGCGGCATCCTCAATGGAATCAAATAAAACTACCTGCCTTTCGACATATTGTACCATTTGAAAAAGTAATGTATGTCTTTCCTTTTCGCTGTGGTCCAACATCAATTCAGAAAAAAACTGCCCTATGATTTCTTTAGGGGTTTTCCCCTGAACGTAACCTTCGTGACATTTTGACGAAAGTATGGGCAATAGCGTACCAGTCCTATAGATATCATTGAAGGGCAGATCAAGAAAAAGACTGTTGTAGATGGTAAACCGCTTTGCTACCTCGGTTTGATAATTTTTTGACATTTTTGGTTTAATGGTTTGTGTGCCGTGAATTTAACGAAAAAATAGGTCGGGGGGTAAATTTTCCGGAATATTAATGACTTTAGATAAAACACCAATGATTTTGGGGGGTGTTTATCCAATTCATTTTCAAAGCATTAAACAATTCAAAAAAAATCCATCTTCGTCTATTTGAATTTTATGACTTACTGATTTGGCAATTTTTCGTACTTTAGACTTTTAAGTCGTAAAGGAATCACCCGAAAAGCTATGATTATTGCCATCTTATCCGGATTTATATTGGCTGCAATAGTGCCGTTTTTCAGTCCCTATTTAAAGAAAAACGCCTCTCTGATTTTCCCTTTGCTTCCTTTGTTGCTGTTCGGCTATTTTGCCAGCTTTTTCCCAAGGATCAAAAACGGGGATCCCGTCAGCATGTTTTATGATTGGGTACCAAGTTTTGGTGTAGACCTCTCCTTCCGATTGGACGGATTGTCTCTGCTTTTTGTGCTCATGATTACAGGAATAGGTGCCTTGGTGTTTTTCTACACCTTCAGTTACATGAAGGGACACGAATACATTGACCGCTTTTATGCTTTCCTTTGCATGTTTATGGCCTCCATGTTGGGCCTGGTTTTGTCTGACAACATCATTACCCTGTTTATTTTCTGGGAATTGACCAGTATCAGTTCCTTTTTCCTCATCGGCTTCAACAACGAAGAACCGGCTTCCAGAAAATCAGCATTGCTAGCACTGAGTATCACTGGATTGGGAGGTTTTTTCCTGTTGGCGGGGATGATTCTTTTGGGAACCGTCGGTGGGTCGTACTCCATCCAGGAACTACTTTCCTCTTCGGAAGCCATAAAAAGCAATTCCCTTTACGGGGGAATTATTTTCTTCCTATTTATAGGTGCATTCACCAAATCCGCACAATTTCCTTTTCATTTCTGGCTGCCCGGAGCCATGAAAGCACCAACACCGGTCAGTACTTATTTGCACTCCGCCACGATGGTAAAGGCAGGGATTTACCTTTTGGCGAGATTTTCTCCGGTTTTGGGAGACACCTTTTGGTGGAACAGCACATTGGTGACTGTTGGGGCGATCACCATGCTATATGCCGCAATCCACGCGCTCTTCCGCTTGGATCTTAAGGGGATTCTGGCATATTCCACCATATCCGCTTTGGGTATCTTAGTGTTTCTAATCGGCTTGGGAACCGACGAAGCGCTTCTTGCAGCAGGGGTCTTCATCTTGGTACACGCTCTTTACAAAGCAACACTGTTTTTGGTAGCTGGAATCATCGACCATGAAACAGGCACACGTGATGTCACGGTATTGTCTGGATTGGGGAAAGTGATGTTACCTGTTGCCCTTGCCGGAATCCTTGCTGCCTTGTCCAATGCTGGGGCTCCCCCCTTCTTCGGGTTCGTCGGGAAAGACCTAATTTATGAAGCCACCATGCAATATGGAGAATGGGCAGTGGTTTTGACAGGCGCTGCCATCGTGACCAATATCTGCCTGCTGTTCGCCGGAATATTGGCTGGTGTCAAACCGTTTATCGGAGCCTTGCCTGAAAAATTCGGAAAGGTTCACCTTCCTTCACCTTTGATGTGGGTTCCACCTCTGATCTTGGCCTCTTTAGGTCTTGTCTTCGGGTTGTTTCCTTCTCTTATAGAACAATCCCTCATCCAGCCTTTGTTCAGCAGTATTTCAAAAAGTGGAACCGAAATCCATCTCAAGCTTTGGCATGGCTTCAATTTGATTTTCGGATTGAGTATGACCACCTTAATATTGGGCACTCTCTTGTTTTGGAAATTGAAGCCCTCCAAAAACCTATTTCAAAAAGCCTTTCGCTTTGAATTCCTTTCACCCGAAAAACTTGTCGGACACTTCGCCAGAGGCTTTTCGGGATTTGCCCGTATTTGGACGGGATTTTTTCAAAATGGGTATTTGAGAAATTACGTGATTACCATTCTTGGCTTTTTGACGGTCCTCCTTGCCTATAGACTGTACAATGGGATTGGTTTTCAGATCAAGGCGGAGATGTTTGAAAACGTGACGCTGTATGAAATCATTGTATTGCTGATCATGGCGGTTTCGATCGTATTCACGGTATTCTCCACTTCCAGGTTGGTGGCGGTGGCTTCTTTGGGTGTCATCGGATATTCCATTTGCTTGATCTTCCTGTTTTACTCCGCACCGGATTTGGCAATGACGCAATTTTCCATTGATACATTGACGGTAATTTTGTTTGTTCTGGTCATTTACAACCTTCCCAAATACAATACCTTTTCCAGCACGCCGATCAGAATCCGGGATGGAATACTTTCTGTGTTTTTCGGATTGTTGATTGCCGTGTTGACCCTGGAAGTTTTGAATGAGCCATTGAACCGGGAGACTTCGGAATTTTATGCCCAGAATGCCTATACCCTTGCGAAAGGGAAGAATGTAGTCAATGTGATCTTGGTGGACTTTAGGGGTTTTGACACCTTGGGAGAAATCTCGGTGTTGGCCATTGCAGCATTGGGCGTATTCAGCTTGTTGAAATTGAGATTAAAAAGTATAGAAAAAGAATAATATGAAGACCCTTATTTTCAAAACAGCATCGTCCTACCTGCTGCCACTCTTGATCCTGTTCTCAATATTTATCCTGCTTAGGGGTCATTATTTGCCCGGAGGCGGATTTGTGGGGGGGTTGATAGCATCGATTGCCTTTGTGATCCACTCCTTTGCCAACGGGCTGGAAAAGACAAGGACAATTATCAAATTTCATCCTGGTTTTTTGATCCCCGTGGGCCTGCTCATTGCCATTATCAGTGGTGCTGCTCCCCTTTTTTTAGGACAAAATTTTATGACGGGTCTTTGGATGGACGACCCCATTCCGGTGATTGGCATGGTGGGAACGGCATTGTTTTTTGATACAGGGGTTTATATTGTAGTCATAGGAATTACACTTACCATCATTTTCACCATTTCAGAAACATTATAGGATGGAAATATTATTGATCATTATCATCGGTTTGTTATACGCCGCGGGCATTTACATGATGCTGCGCAGGAGTATGGTGAAACTCATCATTGGTCTGATCCTGTTGGGTAACGGTGCCAATATGCTTATCTTTTTATTGGGTAGAATCGTCAAAGGCAAACCGCCAATCATAGAAAGTACCGCTAAAATGTTTACTGAAATCTATGCGGATCCTATTCCCCAAGCTTTAATCCTTACGGCCATCGTTATCAGTTTTGGATTGCAGTCATTTGCGATCATACTCGTAAAGAGGGCCTACAAAGTGGCCAAGACAGATGATTTGGATGAATTGAATACAACAGACGAAATATATGAATAACCCATACATCGTATTGCCCATCATATTTCAGCTGTTCACAGCCATTTTGTTGATGTTTTTCTGGCTCAATGTCAATGCTCAGCGACTGATCAGTGGTATCTTCAGTCTTATTTCCTTGGGAATATCCATTTGGCTGTTTTCGGAAATCTGGCAGAATGGCATTCTTATTTCACAAGCAGGTGGATGGCAGGCGCCCTTTGGCATCACCTTCGTGGCGGATGTTTTCAGTGCCACCATGGTTTTGTTGACTTCCATTGCTGGATTCGCCGTGGCAATTTTCTCAGCGGGAAGTATTCGAAATGCCAGGTTGAAATTCGGCTATTTCCCCATCCTTCATTTTCTTTTGATGGGCTTGAATGGTGCATTTCTGACAGGAGATATTTTCAATCTCTACGTATGGTTCGAAATCATCATTATCGCCTCGTTTGTGTTGATCACGCTTGGGGGAGAAAAATCCCAGATTGAGGGTGCCATCAAATATGTAACCTTGAATCTTTTGGCTTCTGCCATCTTCCTTACAGCGATCGCTATCTTGTATGGGCTCGTCGGTAGTTTGAACATGGCAGATCTTTCCATCCAAATCGCTGAAGTTGAAAACAGGGGCTTGGTCAACGTCACTGCCATTCTCTTCCTGATTGGATTTGGGATCAAGTCCGCCATTTTCCCCTTGTATTTTTGGCTTCCCGCTTCTTACCATACGCCCCCTCCTGCCATTTCCGCTATTTTTGCCGGATTGCTCACCAAAGTTGGCGTGTATGCTCTGCTTCGCATATTCACCCTGATATTCATCCCCGATGAATTTTTGAGCAATCTGCTGATTGGATTGGCGGCCTTGACGATTCTATCGGGTGGCTTGGGTGCTTTGCTTCAGGTAAACATGCGGAAAATGTTCAGTTACCTAATCATTTGCCATATTGGATTTTTGATTGCAGGATTGGGCATGTATACGGAATTGGCCTTGGTCGGCGCGCTTTTCTACCTCATTCATGACATCATCGTCAAGACCAACCTGTTTCTGGTCGCGGGATTGATTTTCAAATTGAAAGGAACTTTGAATATTGAGAAATTGGGAGGCTTCTACCGACAATTCCCTAAATTCTCCCTATTGATGGCCATTCCACTTTTTTCTTTGGTCGGCATACCACCGCTCTCTGGTTTTTGGGCAAAATTATACCTTATCCAAGCCGGCTATTTGAGTGGACAGTATGTACTGATAGGTTTCATCTTGTTAGGAAGTTTCATCACCCTTTGGGTCATTGCCAAATTATGGGCGGAGGTATTCTGGAAACCCGACGTGAGCATTCCAAAGAAAATCGGGGTGAAGTACTTTTATGAAATAAAACCTCTAAAAAGATGGGCCATGGTCCTTCCTGTTATCCTACTTGGCATTACTTCTTTGTATATTGGATTCTTTGCAGAACACATCATCGTTTTATCAAAGCACATTTCAGCAGACCTGATGAATCCTCAAAATTATATCGATGCAGTTTTGGGAGCTAAACCCCTCACACCATGATCAAAACCAGGTTTTTGAGCAATCTTCTGCTCTCCTTTATTTGGGTCGCCATTACTGGTACCTTTTCGGCAGAAAATTTCATCTTTGGATTTATGCTGAGCTTTATCCTGCTTTGGATCATCAGCGTCAACAGAAGTGAAAACAAATACTTCACCAGGGGACCGAAAATCATTTATTTTATTTTCTTCTTTCTGTACGAACTCGTCAAAGCCAATATCGAAGTGGCATATGATGTGATCACCCCGAAGCATTACATGAAGCCAGGGATCGTAAAAATACCGCTGACAGCCAAGACGGATTTGGAAATCACCTTGCTGGCCAATCTGATTTCCCTTACGCCTGGAACGCTCAGCTTGGATGTGTCTGACGACAGAAAGGTGCTTTATGTTCACGCGATGTATGTACAGGATAGGGAACAATTTATACTGGGAATAAAAAACGGCTTCGAAAAGAAGCTCTTAGAGATCATAAGATGAATTTATACGACTATCTTTATTACATCATTTTACCGATACTCAGTATTTCCGTATTGATTATCTTCATCAGGTTCCTGATCGGACCAACGCTTTCTGATCGGGTGATTTCCTTGGATTTATTGCTGACCACCGGCATTGGGATCATTGCAGTGTACAGTATCCATACCAATCAGCCTACTTTCTTGGACATTGCCATGATTTTGGCCTTGATCGCTTTTTTGAGTACGGTCGCTTTTGCTTATTATCTAGAAAAAAGAGAAAGAAATGACTGAAATAACCATCTTTATCCTGAGTTCTTTGGGAACATTATTCATCCTGTTGGCAGCCATCGGGGTGGTCAAAATGCCTGACCTTTATCTGAGGATATCCGTCACCACCAAGGCCGCAACCCTGGGTATCGGCCTGATTCTGGTAGCCGCAGCATTTTATTTCAACGACAGCTCCATTACCGCCAGGGTGCTGGCCATTATCCTTTTCATGCTGCTTACTGCACCAGTCGGGGCACACATGATTGGAAGGGCATCCTATTTCACAGGGGTGAAAATGTGGAAAAAATCCATCCTGGATGATCTTGAGGGTCAATATGATCCAAAAACCCACAAATTAAGCAGTGAAGACCAAAAGAGTCTTAAAAAGGATTCCCACAACCCAGAAGAATAAGACCATGAAAAAGCAAGGATTTTTTTTCTCACTTCTAGCCTCCATGTTGATGTTGTATGCTTGCGATGAATCTCCTTCCGAGGAAAAAGTGGATCCGGTTTTTTCATTTTTAGTTGGTACCTACACCGAATCTGGCTATCAAGGAATACAAATGCTTTCCTTTGATCCTCAAAAAATGGCTTTAACGAGCAAGATCATTGCGCCTACCCAGAACCCATCCTTCGTGATTGCCAACAAGGCACAAAACCTGGTCTTCAGCGTGGAGGAAACTGCTGGTGAAAATGGAGGAAAGGTGAAATCCTTCAAATTTGACAGGATGGAGGGAACGCTGGAATTGATCAGTGTATTGGATACTTTTGGTGACCATCCCTGCTACCTCAGTCTAGATCCTTCCGAAGGATTCCTTGTTGTTGGCAATTATTCCGGAGGAAACCTCAGCGTATACAAAGTCAATGAAGGTGAATTGGTTCATGTGCAGACAATCCAGCATGAGGGACAAAGCATCAATGCTTCGAGACAGGAAAAAGCCCATGTCCACAGTACTGTTTTTCATCCGGACGGGAAAAAACTACTGGTTGGCGATTTGGGCTCGGATAAAATCCATATCTATGATTTCCATCCCGATTATTCTGTTCCGCTTGTTCCATCCAATCCTGCATATATTGAAGTGACGCCGGGATCAGGGCCAAGACATCTTGTGATCCATCCAAAAGGCGATCAATTTTATCTTGTCCATGAGCTGTCCGCAGAACTTGGCGTTTACACGTATGCTGCGGGAAAAATAAGCCAAACACAAACCCTGCCACTCACCAACCCCAATTACAGTGGAGCAGTGGGTGCTGCAGAGGTACGTATTTCTGCAGATGGGAAATTTGTATATGCTTCCAACAGGGGCGATGCCAATGAAATCAGCGTGTTTGAGATTGGCAATGATAAGAAACTTAGTTTGGTTCAGCGGATCTCCTCAGGTGGTCAGATGCCCAGAAATTTCAACCTAAGTCCTGATGGGGAATTCTTATTGGTGGCCCATCAAGCCTCCAATGACATCGTGGTCTTCGAAAGAAACACCAAAACCGGAGAGTTGTCAAAAACAGATTTGCGGTTTTCCATACCCAAACCTGTTTACCTTTACGCTCTTCCTTGAGAAAACTATTCAATTAAAGATCAATGGTTTAGGTGGACGAAACACCAATTTTGAAATATAAAGCCTTTTTTTTGGACCTTGTGAAGAAAATAAATGGAAAATAATTGGGCTAAATGTTTGAATTCCAAAAACAATGGTTACCTTTGGCTTAATCAATACATTACAATTTATATTATAACATCATGAACACAGGAAAAGTAAAATTTTTTAATGAGTCCAAAGGATTTGGATTTATCGTAGACGACGAGTCTTCAAAAGAGTATTTTGTACACATCTCAGGATTGGTTGATGAAATCAGAGAAGACGATGATGTAACTTTCGACCTTAAAGAAGGAAGAAAAGGCCTTAACGCTGTAAATGTAAAGTTAGCTTAACACATACATTGACAACAATCTAAAAGCTCCCCTTATGAAAATAAGGGGAGCTTTTTATTGTGATATCCCCCAGCCCAAATTTTTATCGTACCGGATCTTGCCTTTCTCTATCACCAAAGGAGAATCAAAATTGTTTTCATAGAGTTGTCCAGTTCCCAGACCTTGGGGAAGTATGTTTTCAAAAGTTGAGGTGAGTTGCGCAATGGCATTCAAGCCAATATTGCTTTCAAGTGCCGAAGTCATCCACCAGCCAATTCCCAACTCATTTGCAAAATCAATCCATTCCCGCGTGGCTTGAATACCTCCTACCAGAGTTGGCTTTAGGACGATATAATGCGGCATGATGGATTCCAAAAGCCCTCTTCGCTCCGATTCCCCATAAACCCCTATCAATTCCTCATCCAAAGCTATCGCAAGTGGTGATACTTTGCATAATTCGGCCATTTGTCCCATTTGACCTTGCCGTATAGGTTGCTCAATGCTTTGCAAGTCAAATTTTGAAAGAATTTGGAGCTTGGCCAATGCCTGATCTGGAGAAAATGCGCCATTGGCATCCACCCGCAGGGTAATCTTATCCTTTGAAAATCTGGAGCGGATGTCATACAGCAGTTCGCATTCCTGCTCGAAATCAATCGCACCGATTTTGATTTTGATGCAATCGTAGCCTTCGTCTAACTTTTTCTCGATTTGGTCTTTCATGAATCCTTTATCCCCCATCCAGATCAAGCCATTGATGGGGATCGTTTTTCCAACTTTGAAAAAATCCGTATCAAAAATCTGTTGCTTGCCTCCATGGAATAAATCCAGTAAGGCAGTTTCGAAGGCAAATCTGATGCTTGGGAAATGTTCGGAGATATTGGTATTGATCCAATTTGAAAATCCAGCGGCATCCATCGGTATGTCTGCTCCTGAAAGGGATTTGCAAAAACCTGACATTTTCATACCGAAGTCTGGAATGTCGTCCAAACTCAAAAGTGGCAGAGGAGCCGCTTCACCGAAACCCACTGTACCAGTATTTGAAAAAACCGAAGCTTTCAAAATATAGGTGGTTTTTTGTTTCAAAACACCTCTGGAAGTACCTGCCTCGAATTTGAATTTCAAGAGGTGTGGGAAATAATCAAAGTTGACGTTTCGAAGTATTGAATTCATTGGGAATTGGTTTTTCAAGAATGAAACAGCTGAGATTGCATTGGGTTCAGCCAAACGGGAAATTTTATCTCTTATATTTGTGGCTGAATTTCAAATACTGAAGACAACAGCGATTTAATATGCGTACAAACCCCACTTGGGAAGATCTCAAATTATCGGATTACGAATATACCTTACCAGAGGATAGGATTGCAAAATTCCCGCTTGAAAAACGGGATGAGTCAAAACTCCTTCACTATAAAAATTCGAAAATCGAACATTTACATTTTTCGGAGCTTCCAAAATTGATTCCATCAGGCAGCTTGATGGTCTTCAACAATACCAAGGTTATCCCTGCGCGGTTGATTTTTCAACGACCTACAGGTGCCAAAATCGAGATTTTCCTACTTAAACCCGTTCTTCCCACCACGGTGATCAATGAAGTGATGCTAGAAACAGGGTCTGTGAGTTGGGAAACCATGATCGGGAACTTGAAAAAATGGAAAGAAGGGGAGGTTTTGGAAGGGGTGATTACGATCAAAGAGGAGAAATTGGTTTTGTCGGCAGAATTGGTGGACCGGGAAAACCGAATGGTCAGGTTGTCTTGGACTGACTCGGATATCCCATTTGTGTCGATCGTGGAAGCAGCCGGGGAAGTTCCTCTCCCACCCTACCTCAACAGAAAAGCAACAGAGGAGGACAAACCAAGGTACCAGACCATTTATTCCAAAAAAGAAGGTGCCGTCGCAGCACCAACAGCCGGTTTGCATTTCACAGAGAAAATCCTTAACCAGATTGAGGAGAGGAATATTGGCATTGACTATTTGACTCTTCATGTAGGTGCCGGGACGTTTCAGCCGATCAAGGAAGAAGAAGTCAGCAAACACGGCATGCACAGCGAGCAGATCGTGGTTGACATTTCTACGGTCACCCGTCTTTCCGAACATGAGCATGCATTGATTGCGGTGGGGACTACCTCCATGAGATCTTTGGAAAGCCTGTATTGGTTTGGCGTAAAACTGCAACAAAATGCCGGTGAAGAATTTTTGATCCCGAAACTTTATCCCTATCAGCCCTTCACAAGCTTACCCAGCAGGAAGGAGAGTTTTGAGACTATTTTGAAGTGGATGGAAGCGAAAGGAATTGGCGAGATTACAGGAAGTACCGAGATTTTAATCATGCCCGGTTACAATTTCCGTGTTTGCCAGGGATTGGTTACCAATTTCCACCAGCCCTCGTCGACACTGATTCTACTGGTTGCTGCCTTTACGGGAGGGAACTGGAGGAAGATTTATGATTCGGCACTAAAAAATGAGTATCGATTTTTAAGTTTTGGAGACAGTAGTCTTTTATGGCATGAAGAATTTTAGGGACAATCTAATCCAAATTTCCAGACCCCAATTTATTGATGCCATTGATCAAGTTTTGATAATAGGTCCTTCCCACAGGTACAAGATCGTTGCAGACTTTCAACTCCCTTGGATTGATGGTATTGATTTCATCGATTCTAACCAGATAGCTCTTATGGATTCTGATAAAATCCTGATCCGGAAGTACAGCTTCAAACTCTTTTAAGATGTTTCTCAGGGAAAAAACGTTTGTTCTGGTCACCAAAGTGGTATAATTCCCATCACCCTTCATCCAAAGAATATCCTCAAATTTCACCTTCACCAGATTTCCTTTGTTTCTGATAAACAGCGCATTTTTGATGAGAATGTTGGATTGAGTTTCGATTGTATCCAAATTTTCAGTACCGCCATTTGACTTCGTTTCAAAATCTTTCAATACCTCTTTCATAATTTTAAGAATTTGATGTCCCTAAATCAGAAACCCCTAACGGCAATGATTGTTTTTTGTGGGACTAAAAAATCTTTATCTCTAAGGAATTTCAAAGGGGTATTTTTTGATCAAATATTTAATATCACTTAGCTAGTTTCAATCCCTCTGCGATAATTTTTTTCCGATTTTTAAATAGATTTCGTTTTCTAACTTTTAACTAACCCTCCTGGATTCTGTGTGTTAAATCTTGTCAGGTAAGTCTTTGGAATCCTTCGCCTGTTCTGTGTCTAGGTATATGCCCATACCCAATATTCTTTCCAAGATGGAAGTTATTGAAATCTCCAAAAGCGTTTATCCCAAAGACTGTTAATTTTATGCAGGGCTAATTTTTTTTCGGGTAAAGTTTTTCGAAGACGTAGGTAAATTCACTTTCACCCTCTTTTTGGATAATTCTCCCTAGATAATCATTCCCCGAAGCATACAACCTACAAGATTGCGCTGGATCAAAATCTTCGAAAGATAACCCCTCTGCACTTAGTTCCGAATCCAAAAGCATCAAAAAACGCTTTCTTTCGTTTGTTTCCAATCCAGCTCCCGTCAACTTGATTTCTCCAACTTCTCCAGTAATCAAAAATTTGTCCTCTATGCTGAAAATGCCGGTAACCAAACCATTCTCCATCCCATATCCAAAGGCTTTCATTTGATCAGAATTGATCAACTCAACGGGATCAGCATCAAATTCGATTTTTTTAAAAGCAGGGTGCTCTAAAAAGGTGACTTTTACCTCTTCGATTCGATTGATATTTGCTTGGTAAAGTTCCAAAGCATGGGAAGGAACAAAAATCAATGAGGACCCCGAACTTGCCATACCCCCTGCGCAAGCATTGAGATTGGTCAAAATCTGGCCCTTTTCCGCATTGCCTAAGGATTGTGCTATTTTTTGGGATATTTTA
The DNA here is from genome assembly GCF_030656585.1 of Rhodonellum sp. Lineage (NCBI taxonomy): Bacteria > Pseudomonadati > Bacteroidota > Cytophagia > Cytophagales > Cytophagaceae > Rhodonellum > Rhodonellum sp. Next base: position 36,674 of record NZ_JAUSPP010000033.1, on the reverse strand, counting down.
TCATAGACCTGAACAAATGGTTTTCCTGGCAAAGAACTGATATAGGTGTAGATCGCATTCTTTTCTACTTCAAAGTCTTTTATAGCATGATCAAATCCAAAATAGGCTTTTATTGGTTGACCATTGGAATTGTATTCCACCATTTTCAAAAGGTCTTGACACCAAATCAAAAAGCCATCGTCATAGGCACGCACGAGACTTGGGGTATAAACTTCCAACTCCCCTTGACCAATATTATCAATAACCTGTACCTGATAGCCATCGGGTGAAAAGCGGATAATCTGTTGACTTTCCGTAATTACCAAGATGGATTGGTCCGATAAAACTGCAAAAGAAACCGGAGGTGAAATCAAAATGAGATTTTCTTTCAATACCACTTCCTCTGCGTTAAAGGATAAATTGCTTTCATATAAAGGACCTGAAAAACAGCCAGATAAAATGAAAAACAATGAAATAATTGTTAGTTTTTGCATAAAAAAACGAAGTACGGCTTTATTAAGCCATACTAGTTGAAATTTAGTTTTTCTTTTGACAGACAAATTCTCCAAAAGTTTTACAGGTGATTTTAATTTCTCTAGAAGACCAGATCCAAAATCCGCTTAAAACTTCATGTTCCACATCCCAATATCCACAATTGACATTTGCCAATCCTCTTGGTTCACAAGAATTAGAAGGTTCCAACGAGGCATCTTGGCTTCTTCCATATACCAAAGGTCAAAAGACCTAATACGATAATTTTTTTTTCATTTTTCTAAATCAAAAGGTTGAAACAAAACCTATGAATTTCGTAGGCCATAATTAAAAGTCTACCGGTAAAACTAATAATGACCTAAAGAAAAAAAAAATTAATTATAAATTGTAATGTTTTGATTACCAATAAAATATTTTTTTTCTGAACTTTAAGTATAAATATCTATCTGAATGTCAGTTTTTTAATATTTTTATTTAAACAACATTTATCTGTCAATAAACTTGAGTTAAAAAGAAATGATGGGCATAATGCATCAAACAAATCCACTCATCTTGGAGGAAACAAAAACCAAGAACCAAACTCATAAACAGAAAGCCAAGATTTAAATCAAATTAACACAAATTGATTAATTCATTGGGACGCTTAAGCTACTTGCATTTATTCCAAAATCCATTCTTCAATACCAAAGCTCAGGGAATTGAATCGTGAGGATTTGTCAGGACCAAATTTTGAACTTAGATTTGATAGAAAAAAAGCTTAATCCCTCAATTCTATGCGGCAGTTTTACTCAAGTATTGTTCTTTTAATCCTCCTGGTCCTCTCCGGTTGTTTTACCAAAGAGGAAAAACCATCGGAAAACGGCATTCTGAAATTGGAAAGCTTGGAATTATTGAAGTATGATTCCGGGAATCCAAACAACGGACGGACCCAGGAATCCTCCCCTTGGAACCATGTTTTCAAATCCGATGCGGTTCTGAAAATCAAAAATACAGCTACAGGTGCGGAATATTCCCTGAATTACGATGCAAACGCATTTTCGGGCTCAGAACAAGTCACCATCCCTTATGGTGATTATACCTATACAACGGAAGTGACCGGTAGTGCATATGAAAACTACCTGCCCTACAAGGCCTCTGGTAATTTTCGCATGAATGTGCCTGTTTTGCTGATCAAACTCGATGCGGAAACCGAATATGGCTTGGTCACTGTAGAAAACACCAATGTCAAACCCAGTCCAATCTTAATCGATGGACAACAGATTTCAATGAATTTGGTGGGCAATTATTATTACAAATATGTTCTTAAAGACAAGGCCCCTGTTTTGGAAATCATTGAAAACGTCTTTGGAAACACCATTAGGAGATCACTCTCCATTGCGGCGTACAAACACTATAATTATGTCGTTCGGATATCCGACGGCAGCGGCAAGGTCATAGAGCTCGTTCTAAAAGACTTTGAACTGATCGAGGAAGAAATACTGGTCAATGTTGGTACAGTCCCCACAAGCTATGCCCCTACCCTTGTTTCAGCGCTGAATGTGGAATTGAGCGAGAGTTCCGGACTGGCCCTCTTTGCCGGGAAACTCTGGACCATCAATGACAGTGGCAATGAAAACATCATTTATGAAATGGATCCTGTCAATGGAAATATGGGCAGGAAAGTCAGGGTGACCAATGCGGTCAACGTGGATTGGGAAAGTATGGCGCAAAGCGAAACGCATCTATTTGTAGGTGATTTCGGGAATAATTCAGGCAACAGAAAGGATCTCACCATCCTAAAAATCGAAAAAAGCAGTCTATTGGCAAGTGATGCCGTAACTGCGGAAAAAATCAATTTCAGCTATCCCGATCAAACGAGTTTTGTCAGCGCTTTGAACAGCAACAACTTTGATTGCGAGGCCTTCTATTTTCAAAATGATTCTCTTCATCTTTTTACCAAAAACTGGGTAGACAACAAAACGAAATATTATACTTTGAGCAGTCAGCCAGGAGAGAGGGTTGCCAAATATAAAATGGATTTTGATACCCAAGGTTTGGTGACCGCTGCAGATATCAATCAAAATACGGGAGAGATTGTATTGCTGGGTTACCAAAACCTCGGCTTAAGCTCCCAAAGTTTTGTTTGGCTTCTCTCAGGTTATGCGGGGTCACAAATATTTTCGGGCAAAAAGTCGAAAATCAATCTCGGGAGTCCGGCTGTGTTGGGACAAACCGAGGGGATCTTTTTAAACAATGACAATACAGGCTATATTTCTTCCGAAAGGATACAACTTGGAGGCTTTACAGTCCCCGCAAAATTGCTTGCTTTTGATTTCAAGGCATTTTTTTAAACCAAAAATCAAAATTGATTGAACCCGGAAATGCATCAACAATTTTATAACAGCCTGAAATCAAGAAACTCATAAGTGAGTTTCGCGAAATTTTTGACTTCACCCTATCGGCAAAGGCGTTATTTTCCAAAAAGTCAGATTTTCTTGCAATTTCAAGCCCATTGGGAATCCTAATGGGTATTTTGGATTTAAAAAACTATCCCAATATTTCAGCTTTCAAGAAATGGACCGGTCTTTTCTTTATTTCATACCAACCATAATTCACAAAGAAATAGACACTACTCAGGCGTAGATGTTTTCCGAGGAAGATTTTATTTCTTGCAATTCCTTAGCCAAATCTGAATAATTGACCTCTTTGACCATCATGATCAGCGTATTGGCAAATTCTTGTTTACAAATGGGGACAAAAAAGTCAAAACTTTCCCCTTCATAATCCAAAACTCTTTTCTCGCCAAAGACATTGGAGAGTTCCTTTTTTTCATTGGACCTTACAAAAAGCTGATCTTGGTCTTTTTCGCTGGCAATAATGGAAAATGTTCCATGAAGTGATGTTATTACCATAATTTTTTTATTTTTTAAAATTCAAAATCTTTATTACCAAATCGATTCAACTGAACAAAATAAATCCAGAAAACTTTATTTAGACTTGGCTTCAAACAAACTCAAAGAAAATCTCTTTCAGATAAATTTACTGAATTCAAATTTATTGAATTTTTTTCATGAAAAAAATACCATGAAGAGGGTATTTTTTTCCTTCATAAATTATGTTTTTTATTCATAATGTACATTTTATTCTACATTCTGACAAAATCTTTGGTAAATAATTAAAGGAGCCAAGTGAAAACTCCTTGAGGAAAAATTTACATTCAGCCAAACTTGATAATTCATGCTCGTGATCTTCAGAATCCCAATCAACGGGAAAAACCATTGGGCCTATAAAACATATCTGAATGAAAAGCATCAAAATATTATTTGTTCCGAGATCATTCAAAAAGTGTTGATTGAAAAAAAGCCAAACTATTTAAAAGGCCATTTTGATGAATTGTATGCGGCAAAAATGATTTTCCGGTAAAATTCCAGTTCAATTTTTAATCTGGCCCTCTAAATCAAGCAAAATTTATGGATCCAATTATTTAATTCCTGAGAAAGTGAAGGTTTCAAAAAGAATTTCGTACTGATAAACAGCCGATTACTTTCCCTTGCTGTTTCTTCTTCGTCTAAAGACCATTTTAGGGGTTTGGATGTTTGTGAATATGGACAATAATCAATTATATTTGCATCGAACAAGGCATTAACAAACTCGTTTATAGAAACAAATCAAGGTTTGTTTCCGACAATAGAGGGTTGGGTGAGTGGCTTAAACCAGCAGTTTGCTAAACTGTCGTACGTCTTAAAGCGTACCGGGGGTTCGAATCCCCCATCCTCTGCCAGTTCAAACCCTAACCCGATGTTTTACAGAGAGTTAGGGTTTTTTATTTTTATTCAGGGGCGATTTTTCGAAGTTTTTTTTTCAAAAATATCGAGTCTTTTGATTTACTCCTCATTCAGGATTGCTTGGGATTGCAGTAAACGAAATTCACCCTATATATTCGAAATCGTTACCGCATTAAAAGGACCGGATTTGGAAACATAGTTAGAAATCATTTTGAAAATGGAGGACCTGTTGAATTTTATTCCACTTTGGCTGATCTCCGAACCTCACCCCAATTCCTAGATCAAACTGTTATCATGACTTTGCAAGGCGAATTTCCAATAGAATAATTGTAAACAAAGACTGATTGTCTAGCAATTTTAGGCTGGGATGAAATTGGGAATGCTTAAAACAGGCTAGGTTCAAAAAAAAAATTGGATGTAACATTATGAGAAAGCGGGCAAGCAGGGCGTTTAGCACTGACTTTGGTGTCATGGCAGCCCTTGAAGGAATCATAAATAATTTTATATTGAGGGAATTGTCCAAGAAATTAGACCTGAGCGCTGTTGGACAATGCCGGGCACACCAAAAAAAGGAATACCAAAAATTGGTATCCCTTTCCCATTTTTAACCCAATCAATCTAATCGTTAATGAATGCCTGTGGCAATATCCAAGGATCCAGCGACTACTTACTTTGTATCTCCTTCAATCGCAGGAGGGCTTCCAAAAAATAATAATCTGCATAGATCAAGGGAACATCAACCTCATTTTTGCTGGGTAGATTTCCTGTACTGTGCTTCAACAAGAAATAGGGGTTTTCTTGATCGGTGTTCAGGTATTGATCTGAACTCAGCGACAGCAGCATTTCCTTTGCCGCCTGATCGTACTTTTTTTGTTTCTCTTCCCCAACAAACCCAGACAATTCCAACAAAGCCGATGCAGCAATGGCAGCGGCGGATGCATCCCGAGGTTGCTTTGGGTAAACCTTGGCATCATATTCCCAATCCGGGAAATAGCCTGGCTCACCTGCATTGAAATCCCAGTAGGGAATATAGTCATCCGGTAGATTGGGATGGTCTAAAAAGTAATCCGCTAAACCCATGGCCGCTTCCAGAAACCTTGGGTCTTTGGTCTCCCTAAAGGTGGTGGTAAAGCCATAAATCCCCCAGGCTTGTCCCCTAGCCCAAGTTGAGGCGTCAGAAAATCCCTGAAGCGTTTGACGGTGCAAAACTTTACCGGATTCAGGATCATAATTCACCACATGAAAAGTACTGTAATCTTCCCGGATATGGTTTTTCATGGTTTGTTCGGCATGCTGAATGGCCACATGCCTGTAAATGGAATCTCCTGTCACAGAACTTGCATAGAAAAGCAATTCCAGGTTCATCATATTGTCCATGATCACGGGAAATGCCCAAGTATTGAAATCCCCTTTTGACTTGCGCTGGTTCCAGGACTGGATGCTTCCCACCTTGGGAGAATACCGCTTGACCAAGGATTGGGCGGAGGTGACCAAAATCTGCTGATAACCGGGATTGTCTTCAAACTGCTTTGCTTTGCCATAGCTGCAGTACATCATAAAACCAATGTCATGGTGACTGGTATTGAACTGGTTGGATTCCAAGGAATGGGTCCATTCCAATGCCGCTTTTTTCCAAGATTCATCCTGGGTATAGGCATACATGTTCCAAAGAATTCCAGGCCAGAATCCTCCTGTCCATTCATCAATCTGAAGATACTTCAAGCTTCCATCGGCCTGAAGGGAATGTGGGTAATTCTCAAAATCATCTCCCGTCTCTGACAGCAGGTTTTGATAAAGCGGAACAGCCGTTTGAAAACTGTGGGCAACAATATCCTTGACCGGTTTTTCTGTTTTTTCTTCATTTGCTTTTGGCTGGCAGGCAAATGATGCGATCAAACAAAAAACCATACAGAGGACAGGCGATAAAGACTTCAACATGTTAATCATTGGTTTAAGTTGGAATTGGTGGATTGGGGAAAGAAAGACCAAAGCTCAGTTCCCCTTTTGAAATACAATCGACCCATTGGGTCCATCACTAAAAGCGATGCATCCTCGGCGATTTCATCAACCTGCATACTTCTCGGATCCAATCGGAACAACTTCTTGTTATCGGTTCCATAGACATAGCCATTGGGATGCAGTACCAAGAATGCGCTCCGCCAGAGGTGGCTTTTGAAAGCTGGGAAATCATAGAGCTTTTGGACGCGCTGCGTCACTTTATTTTTTGGATCAAAAACGAAAAGAGAGCCATCCGCCATCCCCCAGATATTGTCATCCGGGCCAACCATTAACCCTGTAATGGCAGATGCTCCGGGTACGGGAACAGTTTCATACACGACTTTCTTTTCCAAGACATCCCAAATAAAAATTTTGGCTTCCTTGGTTGTGGGTGCAATTCCCAGACCTCCTGAAATGGTTGTTCCGACCAGCAGTACATCCCGATGATAGATCAAACTTGAAATCCCCTGGTCGGGTATTGGTTGCTCAAAGGTGTTCAAATCTTTGGTTTGCTTGTCATACACGACCAAGGCACCTCCAAGTTGACCATACTCAGGGATCATCCCAAAGGCCAGTTTTTGCGTATTGCCCAAGGCTCCAAGGGCAAACCCTCTGCTTTGACCTGGGATTTGGCCCAGAAATCGGGGATTATCTTCCTTTGACACCCATGGTTGTTGGGGATCAAAGACATAGAATTTACCTTTGGGATAAATCCCCATATAGATTTCGTTTCCAGACCGAACCATTCCCTCGGTTTGATCCAAGCCTTTAAACTCTTCTACAGCGTTGGTTTGGGGATCAAAACTTGCATGGCCACCGGCCAAATATCCTCCCGTCCAAATCTTCCCGTCTGCAGCCGCAACAATGGCATTGATCGGAATTGGTTGGCCCGGAATATCCAGTTGGGCACTACTTTCCTTCTGACTTACCGGATCAACGATCATTAAATTCCCTCCGGCAGTCAACACCTTCAAATGTCCGGCTTTTGACCAATGCAAGGCATTGGCTGTCCCGGCTTTTGCGAGGATTGTTTTTGCCTCTTGAAAGGGTTTTTTGGGATCGAATGCCAGAATCCTAGCTTTTGAACTTACATAAACCTGGTCTCCTGAGGGACTGGAAGCCAAAGCTTTGAGGTCCATCCCCTCAATTTCCTGCTCAACCAATTTGGTTTTGAGATTGATCACCAAAGTTTGATTTCCACTAGTCAGCAAAGCAAATAACCGATCTTCTCCCGAAGCGCTGGGAACGATCTCCAAACCGTAGACAAACTCTTTTTCCCGGTAGGCCTCCGGTAGAATATCTGTTTTCGCCCCTGTTTTTGGATTGAGTTCGATCAGATGAGCATGAGAGCCAATTCCAGCATAGAGCAAACCTGTCCTTTTGTGGAAAGCAAGGCTCCTGACATAATTTTCACCCTTTACCAATGGCCCTTTGCCCACGTCCGAAAATCCTTCATCGGGATGGTACCGGAACACCCTACATCCGGGGTAGGTAGCGCCAAAGATCTCACCTTCATTTCCTGCCGTTAGATTCCACAGGTAAGTTTCCTCCGGCAAGGCAATTCCCAAATCCTTGATCTGATCACTGCCAATTTGGTGTTGGAAAAGGGAGCCGTTTGCGCCGGGAATATAAAGATAGCCATCACTGGATTCGGCCAAATCCCATGCTCCATCCGCTTTGGGCAGGGGAACATCAAAGACCAAGGCTTGCGTTTTGACTTCATAAGCCAGTAAATGCGCTGGTTCTCCCCTCACCACCGTATACACCAACTCCCTGCCGCTAGCGTCTTCCACAAATAAACTTCCCTGGATCATGCTGGCTGTCAACTGAGGGCCATGGTTCACCAGCGTTTCTTGAATTTTCTGGGCATGTGATTGGTGGCACATGGCGAAAAACAAAAAACCAAATAATAAAACGTTTAAAGATTTTTTACCTTTTTTCATCACTCAAGAATTCACTTACAAAATCATCATCGTTTAATTCGGGATAGGCGGCGTACACCCTGTCCAATTCTTCTGCTTGTCCGTCTGAAAGCACCTCTTTGGGATTGAGACACCATATCCCTTCCAATAAACCTTGCCTTCTCAAAACTTCGTGGATCCCGGGAATGCAACCATGAAAATGATGCGCCGGATCAAAAATTGCCGCGTTCACATCGGTGATTGAAACGCCTTTGGCCAGAAGTGCCTGCACATTTCCCCCAGCCTTCAAAGTCTTGATTTCTTCCAACAATGCAACTGCCTTATGGGTCCAAACCGCCCAATGCCCCAAAAGGCCACCTACAAACTCTTTTTGATACGTTTCCCCATTGATGGTGAAGACATAAGGGGTCAATAGATCTGCTACAATATTGTCATCATTGCCCGTATACATGGCTATTTGATCCCTGCGGCTGCTGTTCGCTACCGCCCGCATGACATCAAGGGTTTGGTACCGGTTGAATGAGGCGCATTTTATGGCTTTGACCCCTTGGATTTCTGCAAACCTGCACCAAAAATCATAGCTGAAGATCCTTCCCCCTACGGAAGGTTGCAGATAAAACCCAAATACAGGGATCACCTCCGCGACTTTTTGTACCCGAACAATGATTTGGTCTTCCGTCCATTCTCTCAATCCCCCCATGCTCAGCAAGCCCATGTCATAGCCGTATTTCACGGCCAATTCTGCCTCCTGAACTGCTTGGGCAGTGGGGCCGCAAATCCCAGCAATCTTTATAAATGGGCGATTGATTTTCTCTTCCGCACAAACCTCCGATGCCATCCGCAAGACAGTTTCGAACAGATCAATTTCTGGATCCCTGATTTCAAATTGCGTGGAATGTACTCCAACCGCTATACCTCCCGCACCACTGCGGATATAATATCTGGTCAACAGTCTTTGCCTGGATTCATCCAAATTCCTGTGTTGATCCAAGGCCAAAGGATGTGCGGGTATCACCGTACCTGCCATCAAATGATTTTCCAATGCGATGTCCAATGCTTTCAAAACTTACCTCCTCTTTCTTGAAAATGCGTTGCTTTCCCGAAGGATTCCCCACCTTGGGTAATCCAGTCAGCTGTCGCCGTGATGATTTCACGGATCCCTACCCTCGGATAGCCAAACAACCGGTGACAGGCGGAAGCATTGTTCAACAAGGCTGTGCCTGAGGATTGATTGGTGAAAACAGGGGTTTTCTGAAACAGCATCCCAAACTGCTCGGCTATCCAGCGAACGGACAAAATCTCGGGACCTGTAACATTCAGGATTTTTGCCGGATGCTGACAATACAACAGCGATCTGATGGCGATTTCATTCGCATCTCCCTGCCAGATCACGTTCACATTTTCAGTACTCAGATCAATCGTTCTGCCTTCCAAGACCGACTTGGCGATTTCATGAACCACCCCATACCTGAAATCCACAGCATAATTCAATCTGTAGATCAGCATCGGTGTTTGGTTCTTTTTCGAGAAGTATTCAAAAACCCTTTCTCTACCCAAGCAGGATTGTGCATATTCGCCAACAGGCTCAGGAGCGGTTTCTTCACAGGCTCCACCTGAATTCACCCCAACGAAAGGCAAAACGTTTCCGGAAGAGAAAGCAACAATATTGGAAGCCGAAAAATGAGCAGCAACCCTTCCCGGCAGGTAAGTATTCATTGCCCATGTGAACCCTTCGTTTCCTGTGGTTCCAAACTTATTGCCCGCCAAATAAATTATATTTTTTACAAGGGGTAGTTTTGACAATTGTGCTTCATCCAGCAAATCACAGGCAATGGTCTCGACTCCATTTTCCTGAAGCATTTTTTCAGCTGTTTTGTCCGAAAACCTGGACACTCCGATAATCCGTTTTTGGACACCGGCAAGCTTACAGGCTTGAACCGCCAGCTTCCCCATACTTGGACCCATTTTTCCGCCGATACCCAGCAACATGATATCCCCTTTTATGCGGGAAATATCCTGTATCAAAGCCTGCGAAGGGGCCAGCATTCGTGCTTCCAATTCTTTTAAATCTGTCATAACACTTTATAATTATGTTTTTTAGTTGTTGAACAATTCCCCGAAATTCCAGATGGCCAGTCCAACCAGCAGCATGATGCCGGCAATACCACCGAACTTGATGGCCGTGGAATTCACCCTTTCTTTCATGAGTCCTTTGTCGTTGGCGATCATAAACATCGACAAGCCTATTATCGGGACCAAAAATATCGTGACCCGCTGCGCAAAGATGATCAGCTCCAAAGGCAGATTGCCGAAGATCAACGCAATGCTTGCTCCTGCCACCATAACCAAAGCAATGCAGTATTTCACACGCTTTAGGTGCAATTGATGTCCAAAGCCCAATGCATCTGCCAACAAACTCCCCCCAACCGTGGCATTTCCTACCAGGGAAGAAAAGGAAGCACCAAACAATCCCACCAAAAATAAATGGGCGGCATTGGATCCAAACAAAGGTTCGAGTGCAATGGACATTTCTGATGCACTGCTCACCTGGATCCCTTGAGGATAGAGAACGGTGGCGGCACAGATAATCACGACAGCACTCATGACTCCCAAAATCAAAATCCCTGAGCTACTTCTGTTCTTTTGGGGAATGTTGATTTTTCTTTTTTCCTGAATCAGGTACGCTTGGTAAAACGCTCCGACAATGGAAAAGCAAGAAGCCATAAATGCGATCATCAAGCCCGCAGATCCATCGGGAATACTGGGTATAAACCCTGACATTACTCCTTCAAAAGAAGGCTTTACCATAAATAAAGTCAGGGTGAAAGAAAAGAGCATGATCCCTACCAATCCAATCATCAGTTTTTCCAATATTTTGTAAAAACTTTTGAAAAAAAGCAATCCGATTCCTAGTGAGTTGAAAACCAAAATCCAGAGCCAAATCGGCGTATGGCTTGCTTCAGCCACGGCCAATCCCACCCCTATCGAATTCCCAGCTTGAAAAGATGTCGAAACCAAGAATACACCTAAGCCAATACTTATCCCTATGGCCTTTCCCCATTTATTCCTGATCAAAGTCAACAAACTCAAAGGGCTGCTCAGGCCAATTCTTGCGCCCATATTGGTGAAGATGACCATGAAAAATATGGCGAGAACCACGATCCAAAGCATGTCATGGCCATAAGAAGCCCCCAGTTTGGAAGTAATGGTGATCTTACTGGGGCCGAAGACCAAAGCAGCAGTAATGATCCCTGGACCCAATGCTGCATATCCCCCAAAAACCTTATTCCTGAATCCTTGTCCTTCCATACTTATCTGAATTTTGCAACCTTCTCTGGTGTCACCACTTCCTTTTTCATGTTGGTCAGCAGGTAGAGGTAGTTGGTGATCGCTGCGATTTGGTCATCGGAAAGGAAAGCGAAAGAGGGCATTCGCTGATCGGTTTGCGTGCCTTCACTTCCGCTCAGCAATAATTTTAGCAGGGCTTCCGTATCCCCTTCAACAACTTCATTGCCGAGCAAAGCCGGAAAAATCCCGGAAACACCTTTCCCATCCGGTTTGTGGCAGGAAGCGCAATAGTTGTTGTAAAGCTCCTTGCCTTTCAACTGTGTATTGGAAGCCAAATCATCCGCCATAATCGGTTCGAGGACGGCTTGATTCGCGATGCTGATTTTCAATATCCGATCATCACCCACTTTTGGAAAACCAGGTTGCGGATTCCAATCCTGGTTGCTTGTGGAGATGTAAATATCCCCATTGGAGGCAACCGCAACATCTCTGAGCCTTCCATAACGCTGATAGAAATAAACCTTTTCACCGATGATGCGCTTGCCTTCCCTGTCCAGCGTCAATACCCGCAAGGCCATTCCTTTCAGGGCTGTCAACAATAAACTGTGGTTCCAAGCGGCTATCGGGCCCTGGTAATACGTCAATCCAGAAGGCGCGATGACGGGAGTCCAACTGTAAAGCGGTTCAAGGGTGGATTGGGCTTCTGCAAATTCTTTTTCTTCCTTTAAATCATGGAACCCTTCTATAAAAGGCCAGCCATAATTTGCTCCTTTCACGATCAGATTGATTTCATCCTCGATGGCATCTCCATGCTCTGAGCTATACAGTAACCCTTGGGCTGAAAAGTCAAGTCCCTGGATATTTCTGAATCCTTTGGCCCATACATAACTGTCCGGAAAAGGGTTGTCCTCAGGTATTTTCCCCTCCAGGTCCATCCTTAAAATTTTCCCATTCAGACTGGCGGGATCCTGCGCATTCTCAAAAACATAAGCATCTCCCGTTGCCCAATAAATCATCCCATCAGGCCCGAAGGCGATTCGGGATCCATTATGGGCGGTATTGGCTTGGATCTCCAACAATTCTTTGGGGCTTTCCAGACGTCCGTTTTGGAAGGTGAACCGCATCAATTTATTGCTCCGTTTTTCTCCTTGCTCCACGGTATAATTCACCAACACAAAAGGATGATTTTTAAAATCCGGGTGTACCGCCAGGCCCAATAAACCTGTGGTCCTCAATCTCCACACCTCTTCCACAAAATGAATGGTTTCGAACTCCCCTGTTCCCAGATTGATTCTGGAAATCCTTCCTCCTTGTTCTGTCAACCAAAGGAAATCATCCGAAGCATAAGCAAGGTCCCATGGAACATCCAGGCTATCTGCCAGTATTTCGATTTTCAGCAACCCATCTTCCAAAAGGAGATTGTCGCGCAATTCCAGATTTAGATTTTCTTCTTTCTTACAGGAAAAAAACAAAAGTGAAATAAGGAAGCAGTAGGAAAAGTATCTCATCCCCTATTTATTTAAAACTTTAACCCGAAGTGGCTTGGCGAATTCAGCATCCATACTTAAGGGCAACTGGTAAACCTTTCCTTTCTTGTCCGAGAAGTAAAGCCGGGAGACGGATGGTTCCCTTCCGTGACCATCTGCCCAGAAGGCATAAAAATCCTCCTGTACACCAACTGGTCTCCTGGCATAGGAGTGGTTGTAGGTGCTATTATCAGTCAAAACCTTGGCTTTCCAGCTTTTCCCCTGATCCGAGCTTTTCCACAAAACCATTTCTCCTCCAGTATTGAAAGGTTGTGGGCCGGTCTTGGTTGGTCCAATGACGATCCATTCCTTTTTGGAATCGATGTAGAGAGAACCCATATCATAATTGTTATCGGATTGGGTGATGGGGAGGATTTCCCAATCTTTCCCGGTAAACCGAGCGGTATGCCACTCTCTAGGTCCCATTTCAGGTCCGGCTTCATATCCTTTGCTGGTGACAAAAAGTATGACGGGATTGCCCAGTGCGTCATAGGTCAAGTCATTGATGTACACGTTCAGTCCCATTGCCTGATAATCTTTTATCAGCGCTGGATTTTCGACAGTTGTCAAAGGCAATGTTAGATCAACGGCATTGGCATTTTGCCAAGTTTTACCAAAATCCTTGGTTTGGATATAGTACAGATTGGTTCTATAATTCAATCCATTTTCATTTTCCTTGTAAGGATGAAAGTTAAAACTGGTACCCAAAACCTCTCCAATCTGGCCGCTGGTCTGGTAATGTCCTTCCTGAATGGCCGCCAAATCTTTCCATTCAGAATACTGCACACCATCGGGACTCGTCATGTACCCGATGGTTCTTCTTGGTTTTGAAGGTTGACCGGGAATGACTTTCCTTTCATAATGGGTAAAAAGGTTGATAAATCCATTGTTGGGTTGGAACCAAGTCTGCAGGTAGGAAAAATTATCCATCGGTACAGTTTGATCTTTCACCAATTTGTTGGCAAATACTTGTTCGAATTCGGCAATATCATAAGGCTTCTTGCTCTTGTGGATGTAGGCGGGCGTGTTGGTGCCGTGTGCCGTGGAAAAAATCCAAATATATCCTTGGTCGTCAATGTTCATGACCGGATTGTCATGCGCATTGTTGGTTTCCTTGTCCAACACGATCGTTGGCAAAGGAACCATGCCCGTTTTGTGGTCAAAATAAGAAACCATGTGCAGGAGGGTTTTCCCTTCTTTGTCCGCTCCGCCGTAGCAAAAAAAGGTTTTTTGTTCGGAAGGCACATGAATTGAAAAAGGGTAATGGTTGGCTGGGTAGGTACCCAAGCCCCCGCTGTACTTGTAGACATATTCGTCATTGGAAGGCTGGTTGCTGTACCATATTCCACGGTAGCCATCATCTTTCTGATTGAGGGTCAGGCCCTGTGCCGAAGCCTGCTGCCAACCTAAACCCGGAAAAGAAAGCGCTAATAAAAAGACAAGTATAGAAAGGTGTTTTCGCAACCTAATTTGAATCAAATTCATAATTTTCAGTGTTTTAAAATTTAATTACCCGGAAATTTCAACCCGTAATATCCATGACCAAATCCCTCCCAGCCTGGAATTGCTGAACAATCGGTTATTTGGTTTACTGTTTTTGACTTCACTACATCGGCACGCTGCCTTCATCTCCAAAAAGCCTGATATTTTTGCCCTGTGCCCATTAAAAAAACGATATGTCTATTTCGGGTCTAAGCAATAGTCCTCCAGGCCTACGGCCAAATGATTTGGCCGTAGGCAGGAAAAACTATCCATGATGAGGAGAAAACTTCTAGTACCCTGGGTTTTGGGTAATCTTGTTGGGGTTGATATCGATTTGGCTTTGGGGAATGGGGAAAAGACGCATGTGGGTCTGCATTCCTAGGTTACCCAAGACTGCCACGGCTCTTTCAGTCCGTATCAGGTCAAACCATCTGTGGCCTTCAAAAGCCAGCTCCACCCTTCGCTCCTGCTCAATGGCCAAACGGAAGGCCGCCTGATCCGGAACCGATAATCCAGACTCGGGATTCATCGCTGACTTGGGAAGCAAACCCGCACGCTCACGAACTTGATTCAGATAACCAAAGGCAGGTCCATCAGCAACGTAGCCCAATTCATTCAAGGCTTCGGCATACATCAGCAACACATCGGCATAGCGCAAAACAATCCAGTTGTTATCGCTATCCAAGTTTGCTGCTGGCGTTCCCAAGTATTTGGTCACATAATTATGTTTTACGGTATTGCCATTCAGAACATAACTGGTCTCAAGAGAAACCGCTTTTCTTAGGTCGCCTTCTTCATAGGCTGCGACCATATTTGCGGTAGGAATATTTTGTCCCAGTGGATTTCCGACCGATACGACAGCTCTTCCCGATCCAATGGGTGCAAACTGATTGGAAAAGGGACTTCCTTCTCCGGCTACACCACTTTTGAATTGAACTTCAAAAATGGATTCCGCATTGTTTCTGTTGGCGGCTCCAAAAAGGGATCCATATTCAGGGAGCAGCTGCAATTTCGCTGTGCCGGCATTATTGACCAGCTCTTCCAAAACCTGTATCGCTTGTTGGTGATTTTTCAGGGTGAGGTGAACTTTACCCAATAAACCAAGTGCGGCAGCTTTGGTTGCCCTGCCAATATCGGCAGTTCCGTACGTATAAGGCAAACTTGCCACGGCCTCATCCAAGTCAGCAACAATGGTCGCATAAATTTCCGCTACCGGATTTCTTCCGTACGAATAGCCATCCTGTGGGTTATTGATTACTTCCAAAACCAAGGGTACTTCCCCATAAATCCTGACCAAATTGAAATACATCAAAGCCCTCAAAAACTTGGCTTCAGCAGTATACCTGGCTTTGAGATTTTGATCCATAGAAACCGGGGCAATTTTCTCGATGACAATATTGGCGGATTGTATCCCTTGATAATGGGCATTCCAAGTGCTGCTGCTGATCGAATTTACCGCTACGTTGGTAAAATTATCAACAGCCTGAAGGTCTGCGCCCGCATTGGGATTGGTAATCTCTGTATTGTCAGAGCGCAAGTCTCCAATGACATGTAGGGAAGAATAGTATTGTCCTCCATACTGCAAGGAACCATAAACTGCCGTCAAGGCATTGTTCATATCTGCTGCTGTCTTGTAGAAGTTGTTGCTGTTTTGTTGGGAAATAGGTGCGCGGTCCAAAAAATCATCCCCACATCCTACCAAAGCCATAATGCTTAATGCCCCTATGATTGAATTTAATTTAAATATTTTCATCATCTTTTTGTTTAGAAGCCAAAGTTTAAACCTAACATATAAGTTCTTGCAAGTGGGTATCCACCGGCATCCACTCCAGGCACCAAAGGACTACCTCCCTGTGCGCTGACTTCAGGATTGTACCCTTCGTATTTGGTGAAGGTAAATGCATTCTGAACCGTCAGGTTGACCCTTGCATTCGCTATTTTCAATTTATCCAAAACACTTCGGGGAAAGGAATAGCCCAAAGTGATATTCCTAATCCTTAGGAAAGAGCCGTCCTCCACAAACAAGGAAGTGATATTGTTCACCACATTGCTTCCCGCGTATCCATTGAAGTTCCTGTCAATCATCGGGGAAACTCCATCACCGGGATCTGACTCCGACTTCCAACCATTCGAGGCACTTCTCAATACATTGTAGGAACCGGCATAGTTACCGTAGTATCTTCTGGCGGCATTGAGAACTTCAAAACCTTGGACACCCTGTAGGGTGAATGCAAAGTCAAATTTTTTATAGGCAAACGAGTTCGTCATCCCATAAGTGAAATCGGGGAAAGGACTGCCCAAACGGGTTCTGTCGGCGGCATTGATGACCCCATCACCATTGACATCCTCAAATCTCAACTGACCTGGCTTGGATTGGACAGAACCGTTTCCATTTAAAATGACTGGGCTGTTGTCGATTTCTTGCTGGTTTTGGTAGACACCGATCACATTATAGCCATAGAAACTCCCTGGCGCGGAACCGATTTCGGTAATATGTGTGGGTGCTGATGCAGAGGTTGCCTGTCTGGAAATAATGGGTGATCCATCAGGTCCCAATGCCAATACCTTAATGTCATTTGTAGAAATATTGAAATCGGTAGTCCATCTGAAAGCACCAATTGAATTCCTGCTGACCAAAGTATATTCAAATCCTTTGTTTTGGATTTCTCCTATATTTTGTAGTGCAGTCGAATACCCTGTAAGCGTGGGTACTGGTACTGATAGCAAGAGATCTGATGTCCTTTTGTTATAGTAATCAAAGGACATATAAATCCTGTCATCCAACAATCCAAACTCCAAACCTAGGTCCAACTGCTTGTTTCTTTCCCAGCCCAACCTGCTGTTGGGAATATTGGAAAGCCTGATTCCGTTGTTCAAATTACCCGATCCTGCTCCCAAAGGATAGTTTTCAGCTCCTGTCAGACCGATGGATCCATAATTGGTGATAAAATTATTTCCAGTCAAACCATAACTCGATCTGATTCGGAGTTCAGACAGCCAACTGACGTCTTTCAAGAAATTCTCTTGTGACAATCTCCATCCCAAGGAAACCGATGGGAAAGCACCCCATTTGTTTTCTGCACCAAATCGGGAAGAGCCATCCCTCCTGTATGTTGCGGTCAACAAATACTTGTCTTGGAAATTATAATTCACCCTGGCGAGGTATGACAATAATGCCCATTCTTCCTTGGTGGACATGGCATTGACGATCTGCCCTGCCGCATTCATGGTTTTGATTTCGTCATTGGGAAAATTGGTTCCGTTGATTCTATTGAAATCAAACTGTTCTTGCTGAATGGTGTACCCAACGACTGCATCAAAGGAATGCTCCTTGATTTTTTTGGCGTAACTCAAGGTGAATTCCGATAACCAGTTTCTTCGCTCTGAGGTGGTGTTGCTCCCCGTGGCAGGTTTGGTGGGATTGACACTGTTTGGGTTGATAATGGAGGAACTGAAGATATCTTCCCCGAAGCTTCTCATGTCCGCACCTACCAAAGCTTTGAAATTCAAATTGTCCACCAGGTTGATTTCAGCGAACGCCGTACCGAGCAAGCGCAAAGTACTTTGTTGGTGAAAATACTCCCTTGCAATCTTGACCGGATTGTCGACTTCCGAGGTACCGATCCCCAATCCGGTGATTTTTGTATAGTTCCCGTTTTCATCATAGGGACTAAGGTGGGGACCTGCTGTGATCGCAGACTGAATGATGCCACCACCCTGCCAGTTTCCTTCCGCCAAAGACTGGTTGGAAAATGTATAGGAAGGAGTAATATTCGCGCCGACTCTGATCCTGTCATTGACTTTCGAATCCACATTTACCCGGAAAGAGTAACGTTTCAAGTCAGAGTTGATGACAACACCTTCCTGATCCAAATATCCTCCTGAAATAAAATACTTGGTCTTGTCATTTCCACCTGAAAAATTCAATTGGTAATCGCGCATCATCGCGGAGCGGAAGATTTCATTCTGCCAATCCGTTCCTTCTCCCAAAGCCTCCGGATTGCTGAACTGTTCGGGAAGCAAGTACATGATGTTGTTCAACCTGGCCGAATTCGGATCGGATGCAGAGCGACCCGGCCCGGAATTTACCCATGCATTGTTTCTTGCTTCATTGACATATCTGGCAAATTCAGTTGCATTCAGCACATCCAAGGTTTTTTCTACTTGTTGGATACCGGTGTTGATGCTAAAATCAACCTTTGAAACACCTGATTTCCCTGATTTGGTTGTAATCAAGACAACTCCGTTGGATCCCCTCGACCCGTAGATTGCGGTGGCGGATGCATCCTTCAGTACTTGAATATCCGCTATATCGGCAGGATTGATCGTATTGAGCGGATTGTTTCTTTGGTCAAAATCGTTGGTCACCGGAAATCCATCTACGACATACAGAGGTTCATTTCCAGCACTAAGCGACCCTGCGCCCCTGATTCTGACAGAAGATCCTCCTCCCGGAGCACCCGTCGCCTGTGTCACTTGAACACCTGCCATCTGGGCTATCATCGCTTGGTCAATGCTGACCACAGGTTGATCTTCGATTTGCTTGGATCCCATGGAGCTTACCGCTCCCGTGATGTCCTTTTTCTGCTGGGTGCCATACCCTACGACGACAAATTCCTCAAGGTCATTTTCCTCCTTTATCAGATTGACATCTATTTTCTGGCTGTTTCCCACCACTCTTCTCGCTTTTTGGAAACCGAGGAATGAATAAACCAACACATCGCCTGGTTGCGCCTCGATGGTATATTGCCCATCGATCTCCGTCACCGTACCGACAGCACTGCCCTCCACCATGATCGTAACCCCTGGCAAAGGTTCTCCCAAATCATCTTTGACAATCCCTGTGATGCTGATAAATTCCTTTTGCACCGCCAATACCGGAGCCACCTTGCCCTCGGTTCTTTTGATCACGCTGATGGTATTGTTTACCTGTTTGAAACCTAAATCTGTTTGGATTGCGATGGATTTGAGATGGTCTTCGACGGAGCCATGCGTATCCAGGACAACGATCCTAGGATTAGACTTGAGCAACTTGTCCGTGTAAAAGAATTTGAAATCCGTTTTTTGCTCGGTTTCCTTAAAAAATTGGGACAAGGAATATTCATTTTTTTCCAATCTCAAGAATACTTCATCTATACTCTTGACCTGTGCTTTTGAAGTGCTGGCCATCAGTGGCCCAAACGTCAAGCAGAGTAAAACTACTCCTTTCATTAATAACTTGAACGACATAATTACCAGTAGTAATAATTTTTTCATATTTTTGAATATCTATAATGAAACATTGAATTGATCCATTGAAAAGGTGCTACCAACAACTTTTCATGGAAACATTGATTTGATGGACTCAGGAGCGTATTGATCGTATGCTCCTGTTTTTTTAAAGACTTTAATTTCCCATAGGCAGGCTTTAATTAAATAAAAGGATTACTTCCTTGTCATTGATTTCGAAGGTGAAACCTATCGAGGAACCCAATACATCCAGCACATTTCTTAGCGTTTCATTGTCTTGGAAAGTACCCGAAGCCAAGAAATGATCAGGTTTTCCTTTGACCGTAATCGCCACACCGTACCAGCGCTCCAGCTCATCAACCATCTCGGTGAGTGCCGTTTGGTCAAACTGTAAGACCCCGTCCACCCACAAAATCCTAGATCTTACATCCACCTCAGTTTTCGTAAATATGGTTTGGTCTAGAGAGCTGACCGATTCCTCACCTGGGTTTAGAATCAGAAAATTATCCCTGTCTTTTCTATTGAGTTTGACTTTTCCGGTCAGTAGCGTGACCGTTACTTCTGCTGCTTTGCTGAAAGTATTTACATTGAAACTTGTACCCAATGCCGTGGTTGTAATGCCACTGGCCAAAACTGAAAAAGGATGGTTTTCATCCTTTACCACTTTGAAAAAGGCTTCACCTTCCAACTCGATCCGGCGATTGGTTAAAAAATCTTCACTGTAGCTGATTTTACTACCGGAATTCAGATAGACCGTGGAACCATCGGGCAAGAGGATTTTGGTCTTTTGACCCGC
Source organism: Rhodonellum sp. (assembly GCF_030656585.1). Taxonomy (NCBI): domain Bacteria; kingdom Pseudomonadati; phylum Bacteroidota; class Cytophagia; order Cytophagales; family Cytophagaceae; genus Rhodonellum; species Rhodonellum sp. The sequence goes on along the minus strand of NZ_JAUSPP010000033.1, from coordinate 16,198 downwards.
CGGATTCACCCGTTCTACCGATTTGATGCCTGCAGCCAATTGGATCGGCGCTTGATCCTGATGGAATACACCGAACAAAAACAAGCCGGCAAAACCCAGGATCAAAAAACTCGCTGCAACAGCCCACCACTTCCTGAAAGTGGTTCTTTTTGGCTTGACGGGATCTTTCAAAACCACCGGTTTGGCATAACCTTTTTTATTTTTGTTTATTTTTTCCCAAAGGGACGGAGCATCCCATTCCTCGTAGCGATTCTTTTTGGGATTTTCATCCCATAGTTCAAGCACCTCGGCAGACAAAAATTCTTCCCCATCTGGGGTATCCAACCAAACCACCAATTCCCTAGCCTGCTCCTCATCCAGCCTGCCTCCAAAAAAATCCTCCAATTGTTTTCTTCTGTCCATTTTCATTTATTTCTAGGACATATACCCTCAAGCATTGTGAAATACTCACGGGGGTTTAAAAATAATTCAATTTTTTTCGCATCCCTTTTCCCAAGACTTTCCCAAGCCATTTTCAAAACAGGAAATTCGATGAACTCTGGTAGCGCTCCATTAACCCAATAGGCAAATAAATGAGGGGATAATCAGTACGCCAATATCCAAAAAGGAAAAAGCATCAAAGGGTAGTGAAAATACAGCTAAAAATTGAATCCGGATTATCTGGGATCAGAATAAGATGTAGGATTCAGAAAAAACAAAGAAGGCTGAAAATGAAATGATTTTAAGTTTCAACAGGCGGTCCTTTACCTGTTTGGATGCACGGAAAATCTGGTTTTCAACCGTTCGTTTGGAAACACCCAATTGTTCGGCGATTTGTTCCACTGTCAGGTTTTCGTGGTTGCGCAGCATGAAAACCTGCTTTTGCCCATTGGGCAACTGGTCGATGATATCGGAGGATATTTGATGAAAATCGGTATAAATCATCTCATTTTCGGGGTCCAATCCATATTGGAGAGCAAGCAGTGGGATTTTGTACTGCTGATAAGCAAAAAATCGGGCTTCTTTTTTACTCTTTTTGATGACCAGTGACCGCACCATCGCAATCATGTAGGCATTGATGGACAATTCAGGATTTAGGCTTTCGCGTTTTTTCCATATTTTCAGAAAAATGTCCTGCACAATCCCTTCCGCATCCTCATGGCAAAGATTCATTTTTCTGGCGACATGATAGATTTTTTCCGCAAAAAGCGTGTACAATTTCTCGAAGGCTTTTTCATCGCCTTTCGACAAATCCAAAACGATTTTTTGAATTGCAGCTCCTTTGAAATCTGTTGCCATGGGAAAGAATGGATCGAATCCAAAGGAAGGAATTAAATTTAATGTTTCAAATACCCCCCGAAAAATTAAAAAGGCAAGACAGGGTTATTCCTTTTCAAATTGTAAACAAAACCGTTTATTTATTATGAAATCGGTTCAAATACAATAGATAAATTTTTGAATCCACAACAAATCCCTGAAAACACGTTGATATTTTTTTTGATAGAACAAGTATCTTTCACCATATTTTTATGTAACATTGCGCAATTTAACTATTATTTAAAGTTAATTACCGCCTAAATAGAGATGCCATGAAACAGCTTTCCCCGATCATATTGCTCGCGCTACTCGCCCTTTTCTCCTGTCAAAAGCCTTTGGTCAGGGTCAAGATAGAGGCAGGGGAAATCGACAGAATCGGCATCCCAGTCCACTTCGAAATCCCTTCCGGCCTAGACCCCAATTCAACATATGTCCTTGAAGATATGGCCTCGGGAAAACTTTATTCTCCCCAGATATCGGAAGGCCAAATGTCGATTTTTCTAGACCGTTTACAGGCGAATCAAACGCTCACCCTTGAGCTGAAAAAAGGTACGGAAAGCAATTCCGGAGGACTGGATTTGCGAGAAACGGAAGGAAAAATCCAGATCCTGAACGCAGGAAACGAGGTATTGACCTACCACCCCACATTTGCTTATCCCCCCGATGGTCAAAGCGAAAGCTATAAGAAAAGTGGGTTTATACATCCAGTAAAAAGCCCCGAAGGCCAAATCCTGACCGATGATTTCCCTATGGGGCATCTCCACCAACATGCCATTTATAACGCTTGGGCAAAGACCCGTTTTAAAGGGAAAAAAGTGGATTTCTGGAATCAATTGGACAGTTTAGGAACTGTTTCACACAAGCAAACCATCAGCCAAAAGTCTGGCACAGCCTATGCGGAATTGGTGGCGATGCTTAGCCATATCAGTTTGATCGATGGTGAAGCATTGGAAGAGACCTGGGAAATAAAAGTCTATCCAAGCAAAGGATTTCACCTTTTTGACATCCTGTCCACCCAGGTGAACACATCAAACGACACCTTGTTCATGGACAAATACATCTATGGCGGAATGGCATTTCGCGGGAGCAAGGCATGGAACCCCGACGACAGCCTTCAGTACCAAAATCCCTGGGAAATCACAACGGATCAAGGCCATACTTTGGCACAAGCGAACAATCAAAAGGCCCAATGGGTAACCAGCAGTGGAAACATCGATGGCAAGGCAACGGGGATTACCATTTTCGGTTTTCCGGAGAATTTCAAATATCCCCAAGCCATCCGGGTGCATCCCACCATGCCCTACTGGGTCTACTCCCCAGTGATAGAAGAAGGGTTTTTTCTAGCCCCGGGAGAGCGTTACAGCAGCAAGTTCAGGTATCTCGTCTTTGATGGAAAGCCTGACTTGGATCAAATCCAGCAAATTCAAAACACAATTCTCCATCCGATCCATATTCTGGTGAATCCCTAGAAACAAAGCAGATGAAATGGGGCGGTGAAAACGGAACCAAAATGGTAAACAGAGCGCAAGTCTAAAAACCCATTTCCCATAATTTTCAAATGAACATGAAGGATTTGCACGTTAAACCCCGTTTTATACATTACAAACTCAATACAATAGCATAATTAATTGATGGTCAATTAGTTGTTGATTGTTTTGACTTCACCCTATTGGTGTCAGGAATTAGTCTGACAATAGTCTGATTTTCTTGTGGTTTCAATCTCATTTGGAAACGGAATGCATGTTTCCATCTAACTTACTCCAAGATAGATGCTTTACGATTCTTTTTCGTTGTCTTAGAATTCGGGTTAAAAAACTGATTTACAAATTTCCGGGGAGGGGAAGCTGAATGGGATTAAACGCTCAAATCAAGGAATTCGGTTTGATTTCGGAAAATTTATGAGACCTCCCAATTGGGCTTGAAACTGAATGAAAATCAGACGATTTGGAGAATAAAGGTGAAGTCAATAATTGAAGGCAATTGACTGATTGTCTTGCTATTCCAGGCTGGGATGGAATTGGGAATGCACCACAGGGTTTCATTCCAAATACACCCGCAACACCCAATATCTAGAGTATAAAGTTGCCGTAATCCTGACCAAAGGTACACACTCCATTTGTGCCAAGGCCCAGATGTTAAAAAAAACAAAGGCAAAAAGGAGCGATTTTACAGAATAGATTTTTTTACCGGTAAAAGACTTGCACTTCTCCCGGGCATTATCTACTTTTACAGAGTGAACATTCACTTACAAATTATGCAGATATCTGAAAGACAAGTAGAAATAATTGAAGCTGCGGGCAAAATCTTGACCTCTTCTGGCGTGAGTGGATTGACGATCAAGAACTTAGCGAAGGAAATGGACTTCTCCGAAAGTGCCGTTTACAGGCATTTTACCAGCAAGGAGGAAATCATCATCGCAATGCTGGAATACCTCGCCGATAATATGGACAAACGGTATAGCCAAGCCATCAACGCGCAACAATCGCCTCTGGAGAAGTTCACGCTGTTGTTTCAAAACCAATTCAGCTTCTTTAAGAATAATGCCCATTTTGTGGTTGCCGTTTTCTCAGACGGTTTGATGGAGGAAAGTCAGCGGATCAATGAAACGATCTTAAAAATAATGGCTGTAAAAATGAAACACCTTATGCCCATCGTGGTAGAAGGACAACAGAAAGGTGTTTTCACCAATAGCATTACTTCCGAGGAATTGATCCATATCATCATGGGGACATTTAGATTGCAGATGTTGAAATGGCGAATTGCCAACTTTCAATTTGACATTGAACGCAATGGAAACAACATGATTCAAGCCTTGTTGACCATCATCAAGAACCAAAAAAAGGAATAAATACAATGGTCTTTCTTGTATTTGTCGCCTCCATATTTCCAACAATCTGGAAGGGAAGCCTCATACCGAAGGACAAAAACGATCTTACTTAAACACCTCTAACTCCTGTACACATGAACTTACAAGAATTGCACGTTTCAGAAAAAGATGTTTCCGCAGTCAGTCTTTTCAAAGGTGAATTGGCTACTGCAACCTCCATTCAGTTGCGAAAAAACGGCATTTTGAAGGAACACATTACCAAGACGTCCGCATTGCTTCTTTGTATTTCCGGAAAAGTGACTTACCAAGACGAAACAGATAAGCAAATTGTATTGGAAAGGGGTGACTATACTCCTATCGAACCAAATGTAAAACATTGGCTCAATGCTGCTCTTGACTCCCAATTGGTATTGTTGAAATAAAAAAATTTTCAATATGATGTTAGTAAATATTCACAAACTTATATTGGTTGCGCTATTGGCTCTTGGGCTCAATCCAACTCAGGCCCAAACCCAGGTTTGGGCCCTGCAACAATGCATCGATACAGCACAGGTGCAAAACAAAAACCTCCAAATCAACCGGAATTACCAAGCCTTAAGTGAGCAAAAGTACAGGGAAGCAAAGGCAAATTTGCTCCCAAGAATAACGGCAAATGCAGATTACAAGTATTTCACCAACCTTCCCTACCAATTATTGCCCCTTGCTGCATTCAATCCCGAAGCCCCGACCGGTGAATTCAGGGAAGCTCAATTTGGCGTTCCGCACAATATCAATGCAAACCTGCAACTGGCGATTCCCCTTTACAATCCCCAGATTTATGGAGCGATAGAGAGCACTCAAATTGCCAAGGAATTGAGTGAATTGCAACTGCAGAAATCAGAGGAGCAGGTATATTTTGAAATCGCAAACTTTTACTATAACGCGCAAATCCTGCAACACCAATTGACTTTTCTGGACAGCAACCTGACGAACTCCAATAGGCTTTTGGGGAATATCCAATTGCTCCAGGAACATTTGTTGGCTACCGGCAATGATGTGGACAAAATAAAATTGCAGACAACGCAATTGAAGACGCAGCGGGAGACCACAAGAAGCAAGTCTCAGCAAATATTGAATTCGCTAAAATTTATGATGGGCTTGTCTATGGAGTATGATCTCGAAATTGACAGAAACATCATTTATACTGACCAGTTCAGTACTTCAGTGTCCAAAACATTGGATTTGAAAATCGTAGAAACACAGCATCGATTGCTGGAAGTCGAGCAAAACACCTTGTCCAAATCCAGATTTTTACCGACCGTAAATCTATTCGCGACCTATGGTACGACCGGGTTTGGCTATGACAAACAACCCAACAGTTTCTTGAATTTTTACCCGATTGGTTTTGCAGGCATTCAACTCTCCTATTCATTATTTAATGGCACAGTAACAAAAAGAAAAATCAACCAAAAAAAGATTGAGCTCGAAAATAACGCACTTCAACATAGCCTGGTGTCCGATCAAACTTCTATGCAGTTGGAGAATGCAAGCCTACAAAAAAATGTGGCAAAATCCACAGTTGAAACTTCGACAGCGCAAATCCAATTGGCGCAATCTGTTTACAAACAGACTTTGCTTCAACAAAAACAAGGAATTGCAAATCTGACGGATGTACTCCTGGCAGACAATGCGCTGCGAGAAGCGCAACAAGGCTACTTGAATGCAGTGGTAGACTACCTGAAAGCTGACTTGGAATTGAAAAAACTCAGAAATCAATTGAGAACCAAGAATTAAATCTAAAGACATGAATTGGAGGAAAATAGCAGCAATAGTAGCCGGAGTGGCATTGATTGCATTGGTTGTTTTTAAACTGAAAAACAACAAAGAAATCGCCGTAAACAAGGTGTATCAATACGACAGCGAAAAACCGATCCGCATTGATGCAGATAAATTACAATACGGGTATATCAATGGAGATTTGGGCTTTACGGGGACTTTTGAGCCCTACAAAGAATCCAAAATCAGCGCCGAACAATCTGGAAAAATCAATCGGATATTGGTGGATGTGGGAACTGCTGTCAAAAAAGGACAAACCCTTGTTCAATTGGACAATTCCCTGTTGAATTTACAGCTGCAATCCATAATGGTACAGATCGAAGGCGTGGAAAAAGATGTCAATCGGTATACTGTTTTGTCCCAAGCAGATGCGATTCAGGGCGTACAATTAGAAAAAGCCGAGTTGGGTTTAAAATCTGCCCAGGTTCAAAAGGCAACTCTGACCGAGCAAATCGCCAAAACCACCGTCAAGGCCCCTTTTGACGGGATCATAACCGCCAAGTTGAATGAAGAAGGTGCATTTGCCGCACCCGGAATACCCTTGCTGCAAATCACAGATATCTCACAGCTCAAATTCACCATCAATGTTTCTGAAAATGATTTGAAGCATTTCAATCCCAAACAATCCTACGCGATTACAAGTGATGCTTTTCCCGATGTTTCTTTGGAAGGAAAGGAATTGATGGTGGGCAGCAAAGCCAATATGGGCAGTAGTTTCCCCATTCAATTTTTGGTCAGGAATACACCGGATTTGAGAATTAAATCCGGAATGTTTGGCAAGGCTATTCTGAACCTGGAACAAAATAAAAAAGGCATCCTTATACCTGGCGCTGCCATTATTGGATCGTCTAGCCAACCACAAGTATACCTGGTGAAAGATGGTAAAGCGATGCTGCAAAACATCACCATCTCTGAGAGAATCGGAAACAAGGCACTTGTATCCAGTGGATTGAATGAAGGAGATGTGCTGGTCACAAGCGGTTTCATCAATCTTTTTGATGGGGCAAATGTGTCCATTAAGAAGTAAGATGTCTCCTGATCCCTTATGATAAAGCATCTCATCCCCCAAAAGAGTGCTGTAACTGGAGTTCTGACTTTAGCAATTCTGAAATCTGTACCGATAAATTTTAATTGAAAAAAATGAACATCACGGAAATATCAATAAAACGTCCCTCGCTGATTGTTGTATTGTTCAGCGTATTCACGCTCCTGGGGATTCTCGGCTATTACAATTTGAGCTATGAATTGATGCCTGATTTCAATCAGCCTGTAGTGGTCATCAAAACAGCCTATCCGGGTGCAGACCCTGAGGAAGTAGAAGCTTCCGTCTCCCGAAAGATCGAAGATGCGCTGTCTAACTTGGAGGGCGTGGATTATTTGGTGACCAAGTCATTGCCCAATGCATCCATCATCATAGCCAATTTGAAATATGGCACAGACCTGGACAAAACAATGCAGGATGCACAACGCTACATCGACAATATCCGCAAAGATTTGCCAAAAGACATTCTCAGTCCGGAAATGAGCAAGGTGTCCCCGAATGACTTGCCCATCATCTCCATAAGCGCGACGAGCAACCTGCCCCCTACGGAGTTTTACCAAAAAATGAAAGACGAATTTCTCCCGCAGATTCAACAACTCAAAGGAGTGGCTGAAATTACGGTTCTGGGAGGCAAAGAAAGGGAAGTGCAAGTCGCTGTTGATCAAGATAAAATAAGACTGTACAAGGTCTCCCTTAGCCAAATAGTAGAAGCCATAAACCGATCGGGATTGGACTTGCCGGCTGGAAAAGTCCAAACCGATCAGGAAGCCAATTCTGTACGGCTAACCGGGAAATTAACCAGCTTGAAAGATATCAAAAACGTACAGGTGGCCATGCCCGTGGCCGGGAGTCCGATCTATGTGAAAGATATTGCTTATGTCACCGATGGCGTCAAAGAAACCAGCTCCATCAGCAGGTACAACGGAAAAGATGGAATCGGCTTGTTGTTAAAAAAACAAGGAGATGCCAATGCGGTGGATGTTTCCAGACTTGTTCGAGAGAAGCTTGAGGCGATTGAACAACAAAATGCCGATGCGGGCATAAAATTCACCATCGCCGATGACAGCACGGACAATACCATTGCAGCGGTAAACTCCGTGGTTTTTGACCTGATTTTGGCAGTCATCTTGGTTTCATTGGTGATGCTTTTGTTTCTCAGAAGTTTCAGAAATTCCATCATCGTTCTGGTGGCCATTCCTACCTCCCTTGTGACTGCTTTTGCGGTGATGTGGCTTCTCGGTTACACTTTAAACCTGATGACCCTATTGGCAATGTCATTGATCATTGGGGTTTTGGTGGATGATGCCACCGTGGTCTTGGAAAATATCCAACGTCATTTGGATATGGGCAAGGACAAAAGGAAAGCCGCCATGGATGGAAGGATGGAAATCGGTTTTTCTGCGCTTTCCATTACTTTGGTAGACGTGGTAGTCTTCCTGCCTATCCTTTTTCTGCAAGTATTTGTTGCCGACATGCTCAAGCAGTTTTCCGTAGTCGTGATTACCTCCACGCTCACCAGTTTATTGGTGGGATTTACGCTAACTCCCTGGATGGCTTCCCGAATCGGCAAAAAAGAAGATTTACAGCCCACGAATATCTTCAATAAATTCTTGCTTTGGTTTGAAAGCCAATTGCAGCGATTTACCGATTGGTATGGCAGACAACTGGAATGGGTATTGACCCACAAGTTGGTCTTCACGGGAATCGTATTGTTGCTCTTTGTGCTGACTTTGGGAATCATGAGGCAAGGAATTATCGGCAAAGAACTTATCTCAACAGGTGATCAGGGGAAATTCAGGATGGCCTTGGAGTTTGATAAATTCACTTCCATCGGGCAAAACAACAAAGTCTCCACAGCAATCGAACAGTATATATTGACCCAACCGGAAGTCTCCACGGTGTTCAGCAACATCGGTGGTCCAAGCACGGGAATCGGAAGCTTGGGCCTGGGTTCTCCCAATAAAACCGAGTTTACCATTCAATTGAAAACCAGGAAGGACGAACTCAAAGAAACCGGCCAAAAGAAAGTCCCCACCGAGGATTTCATGAGGCGGCTGCGGGGTGAGTTGCAGGAAGAATTTCCGGGCATCAACTACTCGATGGCGGCATTGGGTTTGATCCCGCGTTCCGCGCCAATTGAATTGACACTGAGCGGAAGTGATCCCAAATTGGTCATGCAAACCGGTATTGCCCTGAAAGGGGCAATTGAAAATATCCCGGGTGCAGACAATATGCGCTTGTCTGTGGAGGAAGGTGTTCCCGAGTACAAAATCATTCCCAATACTGATAAAATGCAAAGATTGGGACTCAACACCGCATATGTAGGTGTGAATTTGAGGACCGCATTCACCGGAAACGATGAAGCCACATTAACGGAGGCAGGCACAGAATATCCCGTGCGTATCTGGCTTGACGCATTCAAGCGTCAGAATTTTGATGATGTCCAAAAACTGAGCATTGTGAATCCCATGGGCATTGCGGTGGAAGTTTCCCAGTTTGCTACCGTGGAGCAAAGCAATTCCCCATCCCTATTGGAGAGAAAAGACAGGCAGGCAGCTGTCACCCTAACAGCCGATGCCTTGGGAAGACCATCGGGAACAGTGGCGGACGATGTGGTCGCTTATCTAAGTGACCATCCATTGCCTGAGGGAATCCAAATGACCTGGGGCAGCGATATCAAAAGGCAAAATGATAGCTTCGGAGCTTTGGGATCTGTATTGCTTGTCTCGTTTTTGCTGATTTACCTGATTATGGTGGCCTTGTATGACAATTATATTTACCCCTTTGTCGTCCTTTTTTCAATACCGGTGGCGGCCATTGGAGCATTCCTGGCACTGAACTTATCCTTAAGCAATTTAAGTTTGTTTGCCTTGCTTGGTTTGATCATGCTGATGGGTTTGGTGACCAAAAATGCCATTCTGATTGTAGACTTTACCAACCAGCTCAAAGAAGAAGGCAAACCATTTAGGGAAGCCCTTGTCATTGCCGGGAAAGGTCGTCTGAGACCCATCTTGATGACTACCCTCTCCATGGTTTTTGGCATGTTGCCCATCGCCCTTGCGACGGGAACAGCCGCCGAATGGAAAAATGGATTGGCTTGGGTGATCATTGGGGGACTCCTGTCTTCACTGGTTTTGACGGTTTATTTGGTTCCCATGGTTTATTATTGGGTAGATTCCACCAAGGAAAAAATGGGACGCCGGAAACAAATGCATTAAAAACTTTAACCCGAAATATGCAGTAGATTTCTAAATCGCCTTGAAACTCAATGAAAACCAGACGATTTGGAGAATAAAGGTAAAGTCAATAATTGAAGGCAATTGACTGATTGTCTTGCTATTCCAGAATGGGATGGAATTGGGAATGCATCATAAGGATTTAATTTCCATGCCTAAAATGGACCTTCCCCAGCGTCTTTAAAAAATGAGCGGCCCCAATGGTTTGGACTTGACCAGAATCACAAAACCTGAAGGATCTAAGGAACGAGAGTATACCTCTCGAACAGCTGGGATAGCGTCGCAGCAGGAAGTTCCGGTATTTTTTCTTCTTCTGAACAGCCTACTTGGGTCAAATCCCATACATCCAAAATCTCGTTCTTCGCCCTTATCACCCTACTGAAGAATCCAAAAAAAGTCTATGCCTCACAGGCCCTATCAAATACCAGGGGAAAGAATTGGATATCAGGGAATTAATTTTAATTTTAAAGAATTGGATCGGTTGCAGATAGGATATCAACGGGAGACTTTGGGCCAAAAGGATACAAAGCGAATCTCTGGCATTTGAACAACTTTTCATGGGTTACGACTGAATAAGCTACAAGGTGTAGAACAAAAATTTACCTCTAAATTTTTAATATATGGAAGGCTTGATGATGGATTACCCACTTACGACCAACACTATTCTTGAATATGGAAACAGCGTTTATCATCATAAAAAAATAATCAGCCATTTACCGGATGGAACACGCCATGAGTACCGCTTTGGTGACATGTACAAACGTTGTAAAAAGTTAGCCAATGCATTGGTCCACAAATTGGGCATCACAAATGGCAATATGGTTGGCACTTTTGCATGGAATCATGGTCCCCATGTAGAATTGTACTATGCAATATCTGGGATAGGGGCTGTTTGTCAGACGATAAACATTCGCTTGTCCAGCCATCAAATCGAATACATCATCAACAATTCGGAGGATAAAGTAATTTTTGTCGATGCCACATTGGTTCCCCTATTGGAAAAAATAGCGCCACTCCTCGAAACCGTGGAATACTATATTTTGCTGAATGCTCCAAAAGATTATACGACCACTTTACCAAACACCCTGCATTATGAAGATTTGCTGGCGGAGCAATCCGAGGATTTTGAGTGGCCCAAGCTAAATGAAAATGATGCCTGCGGCATGTGTTATACCAGCGGGACGACGGGTTTGCCAAAAGGAGTTTTGTATTCTCATCGGTCCACGTTTCTGCACGCCTCCACCATTATTTCTCCAAACGCAGGGAATTTCAGCAATTCGGATACAGTTCTTTTGATCGTTCCTCAATTTCATGTCATGGCCTGGGGTTTCCCCTACCTCTGCCTCCTTTCTGGCTCAAACATGGTCCTCCCCTCTTCCCATTTACAGCCCGATAGTATTATCAAAATACTTCAGGAAGAAAAAGTAACCAAAGCCAACGGTGTCCCAACCATTTGGCTGGGCGTGTACCACGCCATGAAAATGAATCCCCCAAAGGAGAAATTAGCGCTCGAAGAATACCTTGTCGGTGGTTCTGCACTCCCCAAAAGTCTGATAGAAAGTTTTGAAAAAGATTTTGGTATCAAGGGTGTTCAGGCTTGGGGAATGACCGAAACCTCCCCACTCGGAACCGTCAGTCGCCTGCAGCCAAAACATGCGCATTTATCCGCCAGTGAAAAAATGGATATCCGCGCCAAACAAGGGTTAGCATTTCCTGGTGTTGAGTTGAGGATTGTCATGGAAGATGGGACTCTGGCGCCAACAGACGGCAAAAGCATGGGGGAACTGCATATCAAAGGTGCTTGGACCATTAAAGCCTATTTCAAAACGAATAACAGTGAAAGTTTTACCGAAGATGGTTGGTTCAAAACTGGCGATGTCTGCACCCTTGACGAAGATGGATACATGGAGATAAAGGACAGAACCAAAGACCTGATAAAAAGTGGCGGCGAATGGATCTCCAGCGTAGCACTCGAATCGGCACTGATGGCCCATCCCAAAATCAAAGAAGCCGCTGTAATTGCGATACCAGACGCGAAATGGGTCGAAAAACCATTGGCACTCATCGTTTTGGTGAATCAGAACGATGAAATTTCGGATGGGGAATTGATTGAATTCCTGTCGAGAGATTTTGTGAATTATCAGATTCCAAAAAACTATGTGTATGTCCACGAGGTGCCAAAAACCAGTGTTGGCAAATTTGACAAAAAAGAAATCAGAAGACTTTTTGCCGAAGGAGTATTGTAGAAACTACACCCAGGGTGCCAGGCGTAATGTCAGGCGCTAGGCGTAGTATTCCACTACGCCTTCCTATCCTTCGAATTTGCAATTCGAGGAGCAAGAACATTCGGTTGAAGCCGGATTCGGTTTTGATTTAGCCATTGGAAATGGCTTATGGTGTGGGGCATTCCATTGGGAAATCACCAATATCTGGGTGTAGTAAAAACTACACCAAGGGTAATGTCAGGCGCCAGGCGTAGTATTCTCCTACCCTTCTAATTTGCAATTCGAGTAGCAAGAACATTCGGTTGAAGCCGGATTCGGTTTTGCTTTAGCCATTGGAAATGGCTTATTGCGCGGGGCATTCCATTGGGAATTCACCAATATCTGGGTGTAGTAAAAACTACACCCAGAGTAATGTCAGGCGCCAGGCGTAGTATTCCACTACGCCTTCCTACCCTTCAAATTTCCAATTCGAGTAGCAAGAACATTCGATGAAAGCCGGATTCGTTTATTCTTTTTGCCATTGGAAATGGCTTATTGCGTGGGACATTCCTGAATAAAATCACCAATATCTGGGTGTAGTAGAAACTACACCCAGGGAATATGCAAGAGGTTTCCAATTGGGATTGAAACTGAAAGAAATCAGCCTATTAAGAGAATAATTCCTGACACCAATAGGGTGAAATCAAAAATTGTCAACATCCAATTGATTGTCAATCAATTACAATATTGAGTTGAGTGCGTGCTGCATAAAACGGGTTAAAGCATGGATAAAATCCTTAGCACTCATTAGATAGGGTGTGTATGCTTGGAAGATTTGTCAGGTTTAGCTTCCGTAGTACCTCCCGTATTTGATATGCGACAGCATTATATCCACCTTCCCATCCTAATAGAGGAGGTTAAAAACAACCCTATGAAAATCACTCACTTCTAAGTGAATGGGTCGGATTGGTCAAAGAGGCTTTGAGGGATTGAAACCCGACTGAGATCAAGGCCACTGCCAACAATCCCAAACCGGAAAGAAGAAATGTAACCCAACTGATATCCACATGGAAAGCAAATCCTGACAGGTAGGATTTGGCAAGGTACCAGGCAATGGGACTGCCAATTAGGATGCTGACCAATACCAACTTGGTAAAATCCCTGCACAGCAAAAGAACAAGATTAAACGAGCTGGCCCCCATCACTTTTCTTATCCCAAGCTCTTTGGTCTTCCGTGCAGCTGTAAAGGTGGATAGTCCAAAAAGGCCCAAGCATGATATCAATATGGCAATGACCATAAAACTCAGCGATAGTTTTCCCATGACCAAATCAGATCGGTATTGCCGTTCAAACAGTTCATCCAAGAAGGTAAATTCAAAAGGATAATCTGGACTATATGTTTTGAAAACCTTTTCGATTCCTGCAAGTGCTTCTGCCATGGAGGCTGGTTGGTTTACTTTTACAAAATAATAGGCTCCCAAATTCTCAGAATAAATAAATACCAAAGGTTCTATGCCCACCTTGAGGTTATCATTGTGAAAATCGGCGGTCACACCGACAATCTTCCCTTTATGACCCCAGACATCCAGTTCGGAACCTATCACTTCATCTTCTGGAATCCCCATGACTTCCATCGCCTTTCGGTTGATGATGTAATGGAGGGAATCCTGGTTTTGTCCAACAAAATTCCTCCCTTGGATCATTTCGATTCCCAAGGTTGGTATGAAACCGGCATCCGACCTGAACAGCTTGAAATGGATGGAAGCATCACTGGGTTTCCCGGGCCATTCGATTTCGGTAGTGGTAATAGGGATCACGTAAATATCGCTTCCGCCAAAGCCAATGTTATCTACAGTGGACAATTGGAGCATGGCGTTTTTGAAAGGAGCGGTATTGGCAATCAGGTTTTTGTTCTGATCAATGACCAGAACCTGACTTTTGTTGAAGCCCAGGTCTTTGTTGCTGATATAATGGATCTGTTGATAGATGATGATACTCCCCACCATCAAAATCACCGCCGATGCAAATTGGATGACAACCAAAGTCTTTCTCAAGCCACTTCCAGTAAGAAGGCTTCCGGCATTTCTTTGGAAAATGGTCAAAGGCTTAAATGAAGAAAGAAAAATAGCTGGATATATTCCTGCGAGTAAGCCACACACCAGTGTAATCATAATTGCCCCTCCCAAAAACAGGGGATCAAAAATATCCAGTTGGATGGATTTGGAGGTAATGGTATTGAAGAAAGGAAGCAAGAGCTGCACCAGCAAAATGGCCAACAAGAAGCCCAGAAAAGCAAGGATAAGTGACTCCAACATAAAATGGACCACCAAGCCGGACCTGTTGGCTCCGATAATTTTCCTGACACTGACTTCTTTACTCCTGCTTGCGGCACTCGCAGTGGCCAGGTTCATAAAATTGATACAGGCCATCAGGAGGATTATTCCAGCGACGGCCCCAAATAGCATAACCTGATCTATTCTTCCACCCACATTTTTCCCTCCCTCAAACTTCCCGTTAAGATATAATTTACTGAAGCCATACAGAAATGGACTTGTAGTACAATCTTCGCAATTGCTGTTGATCAATCTTTCCAGTTTTTGGTTTACTGCAGGCAATGACGCTTTTGGGTCCAGCGTCACATAGGTATTTGTCCCGCCTGTTCCCCATCCCTGCATCCAGGGATTTTCCTGATAATAAACCTCAAAGGGCGCCACGTACTCAAACTGAATGCTGGAATGTAGAGGAACATCGGCGAAAACTGCGGAAACCATGAATTGCTGTGTCTGTTCTACCTGAACCGTTTTCCCTATCGGATCCGTTTTTCCGAACAATTTGTCTGCAAGCTTTTGGGAAATGGCGATGGAATTGATTGCAGGCAAAGGCTTGGAAGGGTCACCATGGATGATAGGGAAGTTGAAGATGGAAAACCAATCAGGGTCTGCATATATCCCCACTTCCTGAAATGAATCCTCCCCGAACTGTAATAATTGCGTCGAGGCCATATTGGTAATGGTGATTTTGTTGACTTCCGGAATTTCAGAAAGAATGGCCTCCTTCAGTTTAGCAGGAGTGGCGCCGTAAGTATGCACCTGCCCATCCGGGAAAGTTTGGTTGATCAAGACCTGGTACAGCTCCTTGTCATTGGGATGGAATTTATCAAAACCATATTCATCCAAAATCCACAAAAAGATAAAAATGGCTGAAGTCAGACCAATAGTGAGGCTGAGGATATTGACAGCAGCATTGGTTTTATGACGAAAGAGATTTCGAAAAGTAGTCCTGAGCGCATGGAAGATCATCATAGAAATAATATTTATCAAACAGTAAGTTCAAGAGCAGTGCCGAATTTAATCGCCCTTACAGGCAAGTAGGAGGTTCTTTAGCTGAAAAATCATTTTTCAGCGGACATTTTTTGTCCGCAGATGGACGAATGGGAATCGCCAGCCTTTGTCAACTTTTGTCCCACTTCTCCATCCTATCCTTCGAATTCGCAATTCGAGTAACAAGGACATTCCGTTGAAGCCGGATTCGTTTATTCTTTTTGCCATTGGAAATGGCTTATGGCGTGGGGTATTCCATTGGGAATTCACCAATATTTGGGTGTAGTAAAAACTACACCCGGAATGCTAGGCGTAATGTCAGGCGCCAGGCGTAGTATTCCACTACTCCTTCCTATCCTTCGAATTTGCAATTCGAGTAACAAGGACATTCCGTTGAAGCCGGATTCGTTTATTCTTTTTGCCATTGGAAATGGCTTATTGCGTGGGGTATCCCATTG
>NZ_JAUSPP010000043.1:0-5916 GCF_030656585.1 Rhodonellum sp. | reverse complement strand
GAGGCCACTGAAAAAGTAGCTAAAACTGAAGGTAAAATTTTGAAAGCGACTAAGTCATTGACAAGAGTGACTTAGTCGCTTTCTTTTTTTTCGCCACTAGCTTTTAAAATTTCTCTATTGAAGCCTATACCGAACTAATTTTGATGATTTTCAACGATTTTCTACCAGTTTTTGATTATACCCGGGCCAGTTTCAAGATCCTTTTAACATTTACGGTGAATAAAGCTATGGCAGCTTGCATTTCCATGTTATTTATCCCGTAAGATATTGCCCTTCCAAATCCATGTGCGTTTTTTAACTCTCCGTTTTTCGCTTCTATTTTATACCGTTCCTTTGCTTTTTCTTTGAAGTAGGGTGATTCCTGAAACTCCATTTGCTCTTTATGAAGGTCTGATTTTATGGATACAGAGTACGATTTGGTTTTTGCCCCCTGTTTATAACAGCCGTTTTTTAATGGACACGTTTTGCATTTTTCCACATCAAAAAAGTAGGTGTCTACTTGATTTACACCCATCTTCTTTTTCCCCTGTCTAGCCTTGCGTATGGCTAAATGCCCGGCCGGGCACACAAACATGTCAGCGTCTTTATTGTAATCAAATTTATCTTCGTCCTTTCTAAATCCCTGTGTGATCGAGGGGTTAAGTTTTGCCACGATTTTAAGGTCTTGATCTTTTGCCAGCTGGATGTTTTCTTTTCCTGAGTATGCTGCATCCCCGATAACGGTATCAAAGTCAAGCCCATTTTCCTGACTCATTTTGATGAGCTTGGGGAGTTCCGGACCATCTCCTTTCTCTCCGGAGGTTACTACCGCAGCTGTGATGATCCGTTCTTCGGTCATTGCCAAATGGGTTTTGTATCCAAAAAAAGGGTTATCCACTGACTTATACCCTAATTTGGCATCAGCATCTTTTGCCGAGTTGATGTTTTCCCTGGTATCTTCAACGGTTTCCTTTAATAGGTTTAATTTCTCTTTTATTGCCGGTATGGCGCTGATAGTTTCATCCTGCCCAATAACCTGTTCCAACTCCTTACAATAGGACAACTCCTTTTCCAGATCATTATCCGTGTTCTTTTTTGGCATCCGCTCTTTCCAGTCCTCTTGGTAGGAATAAATAGTTTTGCGAAGTAGCTTTGAACGTTCTCTTAATACAGCCAATGCTGAAAATGGATTTGTTCTTGAAAGCGTATGTGTGGCATCTACAATAATTGACTTAGAGCGGATTACGCCTTTTTCTATGGCAACGGATACCGTTTTGTTGATCAGCAGGTTCAGCAAATCGGTGTCTTTTAACCGGAGCTTTCGGAACTTGGTCAAAGAACTTGGATTAATGACATCTTCTTCCGGAGACATTTCCAAAAAATATTTGAAGGACATGTCATAAAGTGAACGCTCCACCACATCGACATCTGACAAGGTATAGATGGTTTTGAGCAACAGATACTTAAACATCCGAACAGGACTGTGTGCCATACGTCCATTATTAGAGCAGTATTTATCAACTAACTCTTGGTAAACAAAACTAAAGTCAATGATGTCATTGACCTTTCTAAGAAGATTGTCCTTTGGGACTATCAAGTCATAGATGGAACTGTATTGGCTGAACTTAATCTCTTGTTGATGTAATAACATGATATTGAGTTATTTGTATATTAAAATATACAAAAAAAAGGTGTAGAAAAGTAATTTTCCTACACCTTTTTTACTAACATTTTATCAAAGGACTTTTTCAGTGGCCTCCTTAATCAGTGGTTATTTTTTTGTTCTAAAACGACCTTTTTATTTGGACATACCTGTTCTACTAGTTAATTATTTGCCACTTTCAATTATTTTTTGATTTTTTTTGGAAAGTTTTGTTCCCAAACTTGCATTTATAAAACTAAATGGTTAAGTTCATATCGAATTTAAAACTTAAACACAAATGAGAGAGCTAACCCGCGCAGAAGAGCAATTAATGCAGATCCTGTGGGATATCGAGAAAGGTTTTGTCAAAGATATCCTCGCCAAGTTGTCAGCCCCCAAGCCGGCTTACAACACCGTTTCCACTATTATCCGTATTCTGGAAAGAAAAGGTTTTGTTCAACACAAAGCTTACGGTAAGTCACATGAGTATTATCCTATCGTATCCAAGGATGAGTACAGGAGTTTCACAATCAAGAATCTACTTGCAGGATATTTTAGTGATAGTTTTTCTAATTTGGCTTCCTTTTTTGCCAGAGATAAAAATCTCGATGTAAAAGAAATCGAAAAGATCTTGGAGGAAGTGAAAGAAGAAGTAAGAAAGTAAACCAATTCAGTTCTACTTGATTATATCTGGAAAAGTGCTTTCTGACTGGTTTTTTCTATGAGATTTACCATACTTTATTTAGAAAGGGAAAAGTGCTTGCGTTAAGAAGAATTATTAATTAATTGACTCCCTTGACTGCATTGCTTTTTTCTATTTTAAAATTGCAGTAGGTTATAATAAACCCGATATAAGATGAGAACTATTCCGATTTTTTCGGGCGCTTACGATCACGCAAGCGCCCGAAATAATCTCCATTCCTACAGGGATTCCAGCCGAAAAAATCAATTCCCAATTCTTTTTAAATTTCAGTAAGATTCCATTTGGGAATGCTTAATTATTGTTTTCTGCTGGTTACTGGACCGATATGAAATATTTAACCCACACGATTATCCATTCAAAAAAGAAGATATAAAATCAATTAGACCTTTAAAAACATTTTACCGAAGTCCCAACAATGGGGATAACTCCTGTTTCTCCCGGTTTTTATAGATTTTTTGGGAGATAAACCAAGCTTCAGGTCTGAGTAGAAAAGATCAGATTTTTCTTCACTGAGTGCAAGGGGGCCTTGGGCAAGTTTCCGCTTCAATAAAACAGGATTGATTTTTAGTTATTGGTCAAACAGCAAATAAATCATTATCAAAAAAAAGCCTGATTCTTTTAGTATCAGGCCTTAGATTTAGTGATTTGGGTAATTCCTACTTTAAATTCAGTTTCCCTTGGGATGCTCCATAAAGATTGGACATTCTATACAATAATCTGGCGCCAACATTACCATCCCATTCATCACCCGCACTTCCTGGTGCCACTTCAACCAAATCGAAGCCTATAATTTTTTTTCCTGATTTGACAACCTGCTTGATCAAAAATAAGATTTGCTCCAATTCGAATCCTCCAGAAACCGGAGTACCGGTATTGGGACATAATTTTGGGTCAAAGCCATCGATATCAATGGTTATATAAACTTCATTGGGGAGTTCCTCGACGATATCATCACAAATGATTTTCCAAGCTTTCCCCTCATACATGTCTTCCTTGATATCAGAATCGTAAAACGTAACGATCCTATTGTTTTCCTTTGCCATTATAGACTCCGATTCACAATAATCCCGAATACCTACCTGCACCAATTTGCTGATTTGGGGGATTTTCAAGGCATTAAATGCAATGGAAGCATGGGAATACTTAAAATTCTCAAAAGCAATCCGAAGGTCTGCATGCGCATCGATCTGAAGAATACCAAAACTATTGTGACCTTCCGAAATGGCTTTCATCAATCCCAAGGGAGTACTATGATCCCCTCCAACCAATGCTACCAATTTCCCTTTTTCCCTGTATTTTTTTGCCTGCTCATATACCCAATCATTCATCTCTGAACAGACTTTATTGATCAAATCCGGGACGGCTACAAATCTTTCCCGATCGATTTCTTGGGATCCATTCTCCAACCAATTGATGTAATTACTCGCCAAAACCCTATAATCAGAACTTTTTTCCGCAATATTTTCGGGTATGGGAAGCATATGTATACCCATTTTCCATGCATCCTTTATGTCACTTTGGAAAAGATCCACTTGTGGAGATGCTTCCAAAATAGCTTTCGGTCCTCCAGCCGTACCAGCAGTGTAGGATACGGTAACTTCCCAGGGGACTGGAATAATGATTAATTCTGCTGTTTCTTCGTCAAAAGGGAGACCAAAAATGCCTTGGTGTGCACTTACCCCATTTGGGTCAAAATTTTCTATAATTTGGTGTTTCAATGACATTTGAATTTTTTTTGATAACTATTGATTCAATTTATAAAGGCAAAAAAACGAAATTCGCGGTCCTTACAAAAATGTTTGAGGATTTATTAAAAATAAAATTGAAGCGGAATTAGTTCAAAACCATGTTGGAAAACCAGGATTTATTGGATTACTTCCTTCAAAATCCCTGTCTCCTCTCCCACCATTGACCATTCTTCTACTTGGATCTCCATAACTGCCATCATTCCGGGTTGAAGGTTTATGTAATTCCCGCCTGTAATGGAGGATAACAAATCACTCAACCCAGGATTATGTCCGATGAGCAAGACGCTGTCAAAATTCTCTTCCAAACCATTGATCATTTTCAAAAGTTCGTCTTGTTCCGCTTCATAAATGCCATCTTCAAACTTAATGGAACCAACATTGGTTTCTTGAGAGATCAATTCCGTAGTTTCTTTCGTTCTATTTGCGCTGCTGCTTAGAATAAGGTCGATTTCAAAATCGTTTTTTTTGAGCAATTTGGATAATCGCTTTACTTGGGACCGGCCTTCCTCACTTAGGTTTCGGTTAAAATCCCCATTTTTCAAACGACTAGATTCAGCCTCACCGTGCCTTAATACCGCCAAACTTTTAAAATTATGCATGATTTTACCCAGAATGTTTCCTACAACCTATTTAGAAATAATCATGCCAATGCCATATCAAGTCCGTGATAATTTGGAATAGAATTTATTGCCATCTATTTTTAGGCTTTTATTTGGGTTGCGTATGCGACCGAATTTCCAAAGTAAAGAGACTATGTCAAAAAATTTAGTGATTGTGGAGTCCCCTGCCAAGGCGAAAACCATAGAAGGTTATTTAGGAAAAGATTTTAAGGTTGCCTCCAGTTATGGGCATGTGAGAGATTTACCCAAAGGAGACAAAGCCATTGATATAAAAAACAAATTCAAGCCAACCTACGAAGTAACCCCTGACAAAAAGGAAGTTATCAAACAACTGAAAAAACTTGTACTTGAAGCAGAGACGGTCTATTTAGCAAGTGATGATGACCGCGAAGGAGAAGCCATTTCGTGGCATCTAAAAGAGGTATTGAAACTAAAGGATGAAAATACCAAGAGAATTGTTTTCCGGGAAATAACCAAAAATGCAATTACCAAAGCAATAGAAAATCCAAGGACCATTGATTATGATTTAGTCAATGCACAGCAGGCAAGAAGGATTTTGGACCGATTGGTGGGTTTTGAGCTTTCTCCGATTCTTTGGAAAAAAATCAAAGCTGGCCTTTCTGCAGGAAGAGTTCAGTCTGTCGCCGTGAGGTTGGTGGTGGAAAGGGAAAGGGAAGTGGACAAGTTCAATTCCAAATCCGCCTTCAGGATCACTGCACTTTTTGACGTGAAAGGGAAGACGCTTTCAGCTGAATTACCCAAAAAATTCGAAAAACAGGAAGATGCTGAGGCATTTTTGAAAAACTGTATAGGCGCGGATTTCAGCATTCAGAATCTCGAAAAGAAACCGACCAAAAAATCGCCTGCAGCTCCTTTTACCACTTCAACACTTCAGCAGGAAGCGAGTAGAAAATTGAGTTTTTCGGTGGCACAGACCATGTCTGTGGCCCAAAAGCTCTATGAAGCGGGTAGGATTTCCTATATGAGAACGGACAGTGTGAACCTTTCTGAGGATGCCATGAATGCGGCCAAAAATGAAATCCACGCAGCCTATGGTTCTGAATTTCACAAAGCCAGAAAATACACCACCAAATCGGAAGGTGCGCAAGAAGCGCATGAGGCTATCCGCCCCACTGATTTTTCCCTGCATGAGATCACTGGAGACCGGAATGAAATCCGTCTGTATGAACTCATCTGGAAAAGAGCCATTGCCTCACAGATGGC